>JBCCRX010000123.1:0-15726 GCA_039201015.1 Bacteroidota bacterium
AGCTATTAAACTCGGCAGCATCGCGCTTGCAGCGCTCGCTGCCTCGTGGTGGTCTTGGAGGGCAGACAAAATATAAGATGTTGTAAAACAACATCTTATATTTTGTCTGCCCTCCAAACCTCCTCTGCGCGCCGAGCCGAACTGTGTCCGCCTTACCGTGTCCGCCTTAGGCGTGAGGCGTGAGGCGATGGCGCGCTAAACGTGACTTAAAATTGTCCGCCTACTTAGTGTACTCTAAGTTAAAAATTTTGTAAGAGTGCAAGCAATAATACTTGATTAAAAGTAAAGGCGTGCATTGTAAGGGAGTAGGTTATATTTTACCTAACCCCTTATCTTTTTTATTACTAGCAGAGTACGCTTGTTTTGAGCCTGTAAACTTCAAAGTCATCCAGAGGTTAAAGAAGAGAGATTTCTTTTATAAGGACTCTTACGAGTAAACAGCTTCAATAGAATAAACAGGTGAATATTAATTTCGTAAATAAATTATACACAGCATACAAACGACCAAAACTACTTTCCTATTTATTTGCAAAGCATGACTAGCTTACCGAATCTTTCATGGAAAATACTGGAATTAAGCTTTTGGGTACTCCAACTGCTGAAAATAACACATTTGTACGAATGGTCGGCTAGACAACTCAAAACGCATCGTCCACTCAATCAAAATGAGCGTTTTTTAGCCAAATATATCTATGGCGAATCCATTGATTTAGACAAGGTACGTATTGATGAACACGCTAAATTTGGACCTAAGCAGTATCATCTTTGCTATGTTAGTTTCAATATCATCAATAGTTGGGGACGCATGAGAGATGATATTTTGATTCACGAACTAGTGCATGTCTGGCAATACCAACACTTTGGAGCAGCTTATATTCCACGTGCTTTGTGGGCGCAACGTACGCCCGAAGCTTACGATTATGGTGGTGTGGAAGCTTTACTTATAGCAAAGCAAAATGGGCAAAAATTTTGGGAGTTCAACTATGAGCAGCAAGGAGATATTGTGTCTGATTATTTTCGCATCTCGCAAGGATGGACAGCTCGTTGGGGAAATGCCACCGAAAAAGACTTAGCAGTTTATGAGTATTTTTTAGAACAGATGAGGAATTTTGATCGCACTAAAAATAGGCTCTAAATGATTTCATTTGGTCGAGTATCTTTAGAAAGATATCGCCAACTATTAAATTTCGTTTGTTTTCGTTTAGAAGGACGTCGAGTCCTTCCAAACGAATCAAGGTTTTAAAGGTAGAAGCGGCGAATTTCGCCGCTTCTACCTTTAAAAACCTTGATCAAATCATATGGGCTCGACGCCCATATGATTTGAAGATAAACGTGAGCTTCCATAAATAATGCTGACCAAATGAAATCATTCAGAACCTAAAAATAGCTAAGGAATCACTAAAAAAGTGCTAAAGACTCTTGCTTTAAATTTAGTTTTTCTACGATCACAAGTCAAGATAGTCCAAAATAAAAACTTCTCTCCCGCCTATTTTCTGATCTATCAAAAAAGGATAAAACTTAAGCAAACTATCTCAAACCCGACATTTCTTATCTGAACTTGTCCTTTATTCGACAAATTCTAGTATGACTTCATGCGTTATTTCCAGATCAAACAAAAAGTTCGATAAAGCTTTATTAACTTAGACGCTCCAATAGCATCAGCTTTAAACTTGGATATTTATGAACATCGCTATTATCGGTAACGGTATTGCTGGCGTAACGGCTGCTCGTTTTATTCGTAAACTCAGTAATCACAACATTACTCTTATTTCTTCCGAATCTGATTATTTCTATTCTCGCACTGCATTGATGTATATTTATATGGGACATATGCGGCAGGAAGATACACAACCCTACGAGCCTTGGTTTTGGAAAAAAAACCGCATTGATTTGCTCAAAGCGCATGTAGAAAGCGTCGATTTTGATCATAAAATGCTCTACTTTAGTGATGGCAAATGCCAGCAATACGATAAATTGGTTTTGGCAACGGGTTCTGCTCCCAACAAATTTGGTTGGCCAGGTCAAGACTTAAATCAAGTGAACGGTCTGTATAGTTTACAAGATTTAGAAGCGATGGAGGACGCAAGCGAAGGCTTAAATCGAGCGGTGATTGTCGGTGGCGGATTGATCGGTATCGAAATGGCAGAAATGTTTGCTAGTCGAAATATACCAGTTACTTTCTTGGTGCGGGAAAAGAGTTTTTGGGGAAAAGTGATACCGCCTGAAGAGTCTGCTATGATTAACCGACACATCAAAGAACATCATATTGACTTGCGCTTGTCCACTGAGATGGATCGAATAGAAGACGATGGCAATGGGAATGCTTGTGCTGTTTATACAAAAGTCGGCGAACGCATCGAATGCGGCTATGTGGGTTTGACCGCAGGTGTGCATCCAAATATTGATTTTCTCAAAGAGACAGATTTGGAAATTGGTCGTGGTATTCTAGTCAATAAGCATTTAGAAACCAATATCAAAGACGTCTATGCCATTGGTGATTGCTCCGAACAACGCGAACCCGACGACGGCAGGCGCGGAATAGAAGCGATTTGGTACACGGGGCGCATGGCAGGAGAAGTTTGTGCGTACAACATTTGCGGTAAAAAAATCAAATATCATCCTGGTATTTGGTTCAATTCCGCCAAGTTCCTCGATATCGAATATCAAGTCTATGGCGATATGCCTGCGCATGTCCCTGACCATCAAGAGACGATTTATTGGGAGCATCCAGATGGCAAAAAGAGCATTCGTATCAATTTCGATAAAATCGGCATGGCAGTAACGGGTTTCAATCTAATGGGCGTCCGCTACCGCCACGAAGTCTGCGAGCAATGGATAATGCAGATGACGCATATTGAAGAAGTACTAGAAAATCTTGCCCTCACGAATTTCGATCCAGAGTTTTACAATGTTTATGAAGCAGAGGTAATAAAAGTGTATAACGAAAAGATGGGCAGAAATGTCCAATTGCGCAGCAAACGGGGCTTAAAAGGCGCATTGGAATTTTTGAAAAAAGCGCGCTTCCGCATGGGACTTTTTGAAAAGAAAGGAAAAAAACGAGAGCAGCAAGATCAGCAAATACCAAAACCACCTAGAATAAGAGAGAAAAAGGAACTGACAAATACTATGGATTGAAGCCTCTTGCTCGAATATCTTTATTTGACTTTATACAGGCAGAAAAAGCTTTAAGTACTTATCTATCACCTCAAAAATAAACTACTAAACTATTCACAATCAAAACGCTATGTCATTATTGACTGTATTGGGCTATCTTCGATTCTTGTGGTTCAAACCACACGCGCCTTCGAAGTGAAAAAGCCTATTTATCGAATAGAAAATGGATGTTTTACAAAAAATAGGAATCGGTTTTGTGGTGATTGCTATTAGCATTTTTACCCTCAGTTTGGGTTTGGGGAAATACCAACTGGAAGAAAGCCTGTTCGCCGAAGAAAATGCCATTGTCAGCAATCAATACCACAGAGGAGAAATATTTGCCGCCGCCAAGGCGCGACACATGATTGGCAGAGAATATACTTCCAATATACAATTTATTAGTGAGTACAAGCGAGTAATTAAAGAGGCACAAGCTTCACTAGCAGCACAAGAAATTCCCGAAGGCGTAGATGAATGGACATTCAAAATGGGCGACGGCTACATCAAAAGCTACGTTCAAGCGGCGGTGAAAGCAAGCGGCTATGGCATGGTCAAAGACAATAAATGGACTTTTTTCTTGCTAACGGTTGGCTTGGGATTGCTAGGTGGATTGCTGTATATTCTACCAAAATTTATGACCATTCCTGGCATCAAGCACGATCACATTTACCACAATCCCATGACGCGGGGATTGAAACTGACTTGGCGTTCTGCTTTTTTAGGTGTGGGCATTGTCGGCATTTTGGTCTATGGCTTTTTCAATGTTGGTAACTTATTTTGGCCCATACTCTCTGCTATTATTGCTGGGCTGATTATTTATATGGTATTTTTCAAAGAGCAACAAAAATATCTTGATCCTGCAAAGTCAGCCTCTCCTAGAGATACTGCTTGGTTGGGCATTATCACAGGTACTTATCTTATTACTTTTTACGTCCTGCTCTATTGGTCGCCAGAATACATCTACAATTGGGTACAAATCGTTGACCCCGTCAGTGTCCTACTGAATGGCAATCCAGCCAGCCGTTGGTTTTTGTATGGATTGCTTTACACGTTGATTATCATTGTCATGGGCGTTCGGATGATTGCAAAATACCGCCACAACAAGTATCAAATTGTCCGAACCCTTTCGGTCATATTTTTCCAAACTGCTTTTGCCTTTTTGATTCCAGAAATTTTGACGCGCCTCAATCAGCCTTCTATGGATTTCAAAAATATTTGGCCACTTAACTACAGCTTTTTCTTCGATTACAACCTGGATAAACTCTTGGACAGTGGCACATTGGGTTTGTTTATGCTTGTTTGGGGCATCGCGCTTATTTTCCTCGCTGTACCATTGATTACTTATTTTTACGGTAAACGCTGGTATTGTTCTTGGGTCTGTGGTTGCGGTGGATTGGCAGAAACCCTTGGTGATCCTTATCGACAAATTTCTGATAAGAGTTTGCGGGCTTGGAAATTCGAGCGTTGGATCATTCATGGAGTTTTGGTCTTCTCAATTGTCATGACGGCCTTGGTACTTTACACCTATTTTACGGGTAGTTCTAGAGTACTTTTCTTGGACACCTATGGCGTAAGAGGTTGGTATGGTTTCTTCATTGGTGCAGGTTTTTCGGGTGTGGTCGGAACGGGTTTCTATCCTCTGATGGGCAATCGCGTTTGGTGTCGTTTTGGATGTCCGCTGGCGGCTTATTTGGGTTTGGTGCAAAAGTTTAGGTCGCGTTTTCGCATCACCACCAATGGCGGTCAGTGCATTTCTTGCGGCAATTGCTCCACTTATTGCGAAATGGGCATTGACGTGCGGGCTTACGCTCAGCGTGGACAAGACATTTTAAGAACTTCTTGTGTTGGCTGTGGTGTATGCGCTGCCGTTTGTCCAAGAGGTGTATTGCGTTTAGAAAACGCTACGGCGGATATTGAAGAAAGAACAACGCATCTTCGTACGATTCATGTGACAAAGGAGGAAGTTGCTTTATTGGTTTGAATTATAATTGAGTACTAGTTCTTAGAAGTTTTTGAAAACCTCGGAAAGCTTCAAAGCATTTACTAACTCATGTTACGCAAATAGTATCTTAGTCTACATTATTCGCTAATCTCTGAGGCTGGTATGTTTTGAATTAGAGTGGCTGCCAGCCTGAGGCGGGCAAGTCGAAGCCACTCTAATTCATAAAAATTCTTTCGGAGCGAGCCACATTTGAGCTAAAAGCTCAAATATGGCTCGCTCCTGAAAGAATTTTCCTACAAATCGTCGGGTTCGACCTGTCTGCCTTACCGTGTCCGCCTCAGGCGTGAGGCGTGAGGATGACACCCGACTATTTGTAAACAAGTGGCACTTTGTGTCGTTTGCAATTTGGTGTTTTGCGTAACATGAGTTACCAATTATTTTACATCTACTTATCTACTGACGGATTATGCAGATCAAGCTACATCCACGAGATTTACATTTGCGCCATACCTTCACCATCTCTCGTGAATCGCGTAGGGTGCAAAGCAGCTTGATTGTAGAGTTGGTACAAGATGGTATTGCTGGACTAGGGGAGGCAACGGCTAATTCTTATTACGGAGTGACGATAGAGCGTATGTCGAAGAAGATAAAGGAACTACAACCGAAGTTAGAGCATCTGCAACTAGATCATCCAAGCAAATTTGAGCAGTGGCTGCAAGAAGAACTGCCTGATGCTGCTTTTTTACGTTGTGCTTTGGATGTAGCCGCAAATGATTGGTATGGAAAAAAAATAGGCAAGCCACTTTACGAAATTTGGAATACACCTTGGCACGAAAATATCCCGCTTACTAATTACACCATTGGGATAGACAGCATAGAAAGGATGCAGGCTAAGATTCAAGAAATGCCCTGGCCGATTTACAAAATTAAGCTGGGAACAGATCGTGATTTGGAGATTGTAGCTGCTTTGCGGCAACACACAGATGCCATTTTCAGGGTGGATGCCAATTGTGCATGGGATGTAAGTCAAACCATTAAATTCTCTAAAGAATTGAAGAAATTGGGCGTTGAGTTCATTGAGCAACCTTTAGCCGCAGAAGCTGTGGAAGCTATGTCGGAAGTCTATGCGAAAAGTGCTTTGCCTTTAGCCGCAGATGAAAGCTGTAGAACAGAAGATGACGTAGAAAAATGCGTGAATAAATTTCATATCATTAACATTAAGTTGGTCAAATGTGGCGGTTTAAGTCCTGCAAGAAGAATGATTCGGAAGGGAAAAGCACTTGGGATGCAAGTAATGACGGGCTGCATGACAGAATCTTCGGTTGGCATTTCTGCCATCGCACACTTGCTGCCACAGCTAGATTACGTAGATATGGACGGTGCGCTCTTACTTTCTGATGATCCTGCTAGTGGTTTAACAATCAATTATGGCAATATCAAACAGCCCAAAGCGGCAGGCTTGGGTGTTAGGCTAAAACAATAAAAAGGTAGTTAGCTGTTTACCCTTATTTATTGGGTTTTTCCTGCTGATTATAAATCTTTTCTTTGTTAAAAAATAGAAAAGATTTAACCAGACCTTACTCAACTTTCCAGTAACAGGTCAAGCTCTTGCTTCAAGAATTGCGCCAATTCTTTCACATATTCAGGAGAAAAATCAAACTTTACACCTGCACAAGCATACACCTCCGTGATGGATTTGCTATACCCCAATTTCAAGGCACGAATGTAAGCATCAATAGCAGATCGTCCGTTCTCCTTATAATTTTTCCACAGCGCAATCGCTCCAAGCTGAGCCATACCGTACTCTATATAGTAGAAAGGTACCTCAAAAAGATGCAACTGCCGATGCCAAGTATAAGACATTAGTTCTTCTAAATCCGAACGATCCACAGCAGGACTACTGAATTCATTTAAGATAGATAGCCACCGAAGCCTCCTCTCTTCGGCTGTGTGTTTGGGGTGTGTATAAATCCAATGCTGAAACGCATCTATGGTCGCAATCCAGGGCAACAACTGTAAAATATTCTCTAGCAGCCATATTTTAGCGCGCTTTAAATCTGTAGGTGAAGAAAAGAAAAAATGCCATTGATCCATAGATAGGAGTTCCATGGACATAGCCGCAAATTCAGCAATTTCCGAAGGTGGCTGTTTGTCCGTAATCAGATGCAAATGATTCGTCATAAAAGAGTGCACTGCATGACCGCTTTCGTGCATGAAGGTGCGCATATCAACTATGGATTGCGAAGCATTCATAAAAATGAAGGGAATGCCTGTCATGGCGAGTGGCATATTGTATCCACCAGGTCGCTTGCCTTTTCTAGCCTCCAAATCGAGGTGTCGCCTGTCTCTCATCGCTGCGATACAAGCTCCGAAATATGGATCAACTGCTTGCAGCGTCTGAATGGCTTTTTCGATGAGTTCGGTATCGTCTTGAAATGGTCGAAGTGGGACATATTTCTTTCCAGAAGCCACCAAATCCCAAGGTCTTAAATTATCTAGATCAAGCCGCTTTTTCTTTCGTTCATAGACTTCCGTCACCAATGGGATGATTTCTTGTTTGATAGATTCTTGGAAGTCAATACAATCCTCTGTAGTGTAGTCGAAACGACCTAGTTGCTTGAATTTATAGTCTCTAAAGTCTTCAAATCCAGCCTCCAAAGCGATCTCATGCCTAATTTGAATAAGTTCATCAAACACGTCCTCAAATGCTCCTTTTTTACTCATCAAAGCGGTCGCGGTCTCTCTATACACTTGCTCTCTTTTGGTTCTTCCACTTTGTTCTAGCAATGAATTGATCTGCTGAATATTGTAGTTCTCATCATCAATCCTTATGGTCACATCTGCCAAGAGTATGCCATATTTTTTGGCGAGTAGTCGCTCCTCCGTTTTGCGCTCAATATTTTGCTCTCGAAAAAGCTGGTGCTCATTTCGGATGCTCCTGATATAAATAAAATAGCTATGATCCAATTGATTAATTAAAGGACACTCTACTAGCTTCTGATTGAGCAAAAAATCGTACTTAGAAATATTGGGCGAGAGGTGCTGAATGTAGTGTTCGTAGCGTTTTAAAGCACTTTTACTATTGGTATTTGTTGTAAGTCGTATATATCGCCAGCCAAAATCTTCCTCTATCATTGCCGCCAATTCGTTGCGATCTAAAATCCATTGTTCCAAATCGGACAACTTATGAAGACTACGATGGAGTAATTCTTCATAAAGAGGTTTCAATCGTTTCCAATCTTCTATTTTGAAAACAACAGAGAGCTTTTTCTTTGTAGATTTTGGCGAAGATAAAGTGATAGCCACCATAGAAAAATCAAGGATTACCTGATTTAGTTCAATTGCTAACTGTCAGGCATTATCCAAAAGAATTAAATTCGAATGCTAATCATCCGTTGTGTCTGTACTCGTGTAAAAATACGAATATCACAAAGTGATCGTATTCAATTTAAAGTCCTCATAGATAAAGCCGATAGCAAAAGACCAAAGTCAAGCTGTATTGCTAGTGATATAATTGATTCGCTAAGCTAGTAAAATTCTATACCAACTCAGACATCGGGTATGATTTTAATGTAGAAATTATGGAATCTTGTACGAAAAAGGATGAAATGTAATGAAATCAAACTTTATGTGCAGGAATACTCAACTTAATATGGACTAAAAGGAAAGGGCAAGAACATCATAATTTCAATAGTTTTCTTTATTACGGTAAAGGTAATTATTAGGTTGCTAAAGTCAATTATAAAAGTAAGTGTTTAGCTCAAAAGTAGCCCTTTTGGGGTAAGTAATCCAAGTTCTTTGACAATTTTTGTATTTTCTTGATGAAACGCACGTAAGACTTTTTGAATTTATCCCTTTACTAAGCCTTCTTTCCTAATTTTCACTAAACAAAACAATATATACCCATATAATCATTTGCTGATGTCCCAGATTCCTTTTATTTTAGCTGTTGTTGGGAAAATTAAACTTCAGTTTAGGAATGTCAGTGTCTAAAAAAAGCATCTTTATAATTGTTATTGCGCTTACTGTGTTGTCTATTGGATGGTACGCAGCTAACCAGCAGCATTTCCATACGAGTAAGGTGGACTTTAGCACACAAATCAAGCCTATCCTCAATAAGAAGTGCATCAGTTGTCACGGTGGTGTGAAGAAGCAAGGGGGCTACAGCTTATTGTTTGAAGCAGAAGCTTTGGCAGAGTTGCCTTCGGGTAAATTTGCTATCGTGCCAGGACGTCCTCATCAAAGTGAAATCATCAGAAGGTTGACGCTGGAAGACCCGGAAGAACGAATGCCTTATCAAGCCGATCCTTTGTCAGCAGAAGAAATTGATCTGCTGACTCAATGGGTGGCAGAGGGTGCAAACTGGGGCGAGCATTGGGCATATCAGGCAGTGGAAAAACAAGTCGTTCCGATAGTAGAAACGGATTGGGGCAGAACGTCCATGGATCAATTCATTGCTAAAAAAATATTGGCGAAAGGGCTAAGTCCTTCTTCACAAGCCGATGCTCGAACGCTCACCCGAAGAGTTGCGTTGGATATCATTGGCTTTCCTGCGCCCGATAGCCTTGCCGCTCACTTTCTGGCTGATCCCACCGATGAAAACTATGAAGTTTTGGTAGATGAATTACTAGCTTTGCCTCACTTTGGGGAAAAGTGGGCCTCTATGTGGCTGGACTTAGCGCGCTATGCAGATACCAAAGGCTACGAGAGAGATCAATCCAGAGCGATTTGGCGATATCGCGATTGGCTCATTCGAGCTTTCAATGAAGATATGCCTTATGACCAATTCATCATTGAGCAGTTGGCAGGTGATTTATTACCCAATCCAACCGATGACCAATACCTGGCCACGGCTTTTCATCGCAACACCATGACTAATGATGAAGGAGGAACGGATAATGAAGAATTTAGAGTGGCTGCCGTTATAGATCGCGTTAATACGACTTGGGAAGTGCTATCTAGTACGACCTTCGCCTGTGCGCAATGTCATACGCATCCCTACGATCCTTTTCTACACAAAGAATACTACGAATTTGCAGCTTTCTTCAACAATACTCGCGACGAAGATACCCATGCGGAATATCCGCTGCTTCGACACTATACTAAAGAAGAGCGCGCAAAAATACAGCAAGTAGCAGCTTGGGCAGGTGCATTTGGTAGCAAAGAAGAAGAGGAAAAAATCACTCGCTTCATCAAAACATTGTCGCCTGCTAGAAACTCCTTACAAGCAGACCAACTAGAAAACGCCACCATTGCGGATACCAAGTGGTTGGCTTTCCGAAGCAAGTCGGCTGCTCGCATCGCAGAGGCAGTGGATATGACGGGAAAGAATAGCCTTTGGGTAAGTATGAAAGGCTATACTAAAGGAGGTCTATTAAATTTCAGGCTGGATGCTCCAGACGGTAAGGTATTCTACTCCCTTCCCATAAATGAGGCGATTGATGGAAGAAAATGGACAAAACTACAGTTGACTCTCCAAGCGGTCGAAGGCATCCATGATATTTATCTAAGCTACGAACATCCCATTTCACCAAAAGACGAAGCAGCAGCAAAACGGTCTCATTTACAATTTGAATGGTTTCATTTTACGAAGCATCTATCAGGGGAAAAGGAAGAGGGCTATCAAAAAATCAATCAACTTTACCAGGAACTTATTCGAGCAGAAGTACCTAGCACGCCCGTTATGGTAGAAAATCCAGCGCAATTGCAGCGTCCCACTTATGTATTTGAGCGAGGAAACTGGCTGACCAGAGGAGAAGAAGTATTTCCTGATGTGCCAGCATCTTTGAACGATTTTCCAGATGATGCGCCCCGCAACCGCTTGGGGCTGGCTAAATGGATGACTGCACCCGAAAATCCGCTGACAGCCAGAACAATGGTCAATAGAGTGTGGGAGCAAATCTTTGGCAATGGTATTGTCGAGACTTTAGAGGATTTAGGGACGCAAAGCCTACCGCCTACACATCAAGCTTTGTTGGATTACCTTAGTTGGGAATTCATGCACAATTATCAATGGAGCGTAAAAACCTTGTTGAAAACGATTCTGATGAGTGATACCTATCGCCAAAGTTCAGTTACGACGCCCGAGCAACTAGCAATTGACCCTAAAAATCAGTACTTGGCTAGAATGTCTCGTATTCGACTTTCTGCCGAACAGATTCGCGATCAAGCCCTCTTCCTGAGTGGGGCGATGAATCCAGAACTATACGGTAAACCCGTCATGCCCTATCAGCCCAAAGGAATTTGGTCTTCGCCTTACGATAATGAGAAATGGAGACAGAGCCAAGGCGATCAGCAATACCGACGAGCGATTTACACCTATTGGAAACGGACTAGTCCTTACCCTTCTATGATGACCTTCGATGGTGTGGGGCGAGAAGTTTGCTCCTCCAGAAGGATTCGAACCAATACACCACTGCAAGCTCTTGTGACGCTCAATGATTCGGTCTATTTCGATCTTTCGGTAAAACTCGCTGCAAAGACTTGGTTTATGGGAACGACTGCGCAGGAGCGCATTCAAAAGGCTTATGAATTGGCGACCTACAAGGAGATGACAGAGCAAAAATTGGAACAATTAAGTGAGCTTTATCAACTCGCTCTGGAGTCTTATCAGGCAAATAAAAACCTCATTAGAGCCGTCCCCGAAGACCCTAATATTGAGGAAAAACCTGCGTTTGCTGCGCTTGCTCTAGTTGCCAATAGCATCATTAACCTGGATGAAGTCATTACTAAAAATTAGGCGCGCACGAAGGTTTTGAGCAATGCTTGAAATAAACTTCAGTAAGCCTCTTGAGATCGCGCAACTTGTCCGCTTCAGGAGGATACTTGTTGAGCGATTTCCTGACATTGCCTCGAACTATGCTTGAGTGAAATATTACGAGAAACTGGATTTCGTGCGCTCTAAATAAAAATTAGTCGATTATGCACCATAAAAATAAAAAACTATTACAAGAAGCTCTGCACGGACGAGGATTACTCAACACCCGCCGACAATTTCTTTCTAAGTGCATGCTTGGGGTGGGCGGCATAGCACTTGGTTCACTTTTGGGTAGTTGTGCCAGTAAAGATGAAACTACACCTAAGCTGACTAATGCCAATACCTTCGATTCTCAAAATCCGATGGCAGCTAAGATGCCGCACTTCGCGCCTAAAGCAAAAGCGGTCATTTATCTACACATGGCAGGTGCGCCTTCTCAGTTAGAACTCTTCGACTACAAACCTGAGCTAGCAAAACTCAATGGGCAAGATTGTCCGCCTTCTTTTTTGGAAGGAAAGAAGTTTGCTTTCATTCGTGGCGTACCCAAGATGCTTGGTCCGCAAGCCAAATTCCAACAGCACGGCGAAAGTCGGGCTTGGATCAGTGAGTATTTACCCTATCATTCGCTCATTGCCGATGAGATTACCTTCTTAAAAGGCGTTACTACCGACCAGTTCAATCATGCCCCTGCGCAATTGTTGATGCACACGGGTAGTCCTCGACTCGGGCGACCCAGCATGGGGTCTTGGGTGACTTATGGCTTAGGGTCTGAAAATAATAATCTGCCTTCTTACGTGGTGCTTACTTCAGGTGGCAGCAATCCTTCAGCAGGCAAAAGTATCTGGGGCAGTGGCTTTCTGCCTTCGGTCTATCAGGGTGTACATTGTCGCTCGAAAGGTGCGCCTGTATTGTTCATTGACGACCCTGACCCCGTGAGTCGAGACCTCAGAAAGAAGAGTATCGAAGCAATCAATCGCATCAATCAGGAGTCCTACGAGGAATATGGTGATCCAGAGATACTCAGCCGAATCAGCCAATATGAAATGGCTTATCGGATGCAAGTTTCTGTACCAGAAGTGATGAATATCAACAACGAACCTGAGTATATCCACCAAATGTATGGTACAAAACCAGGTCAAGAATCCTTTGCTAATAATGCCTTACTGGCTAGAAAGCTAGTCGAAAAAGGCGTTCGTTTTGTGCAGCTTTTTGACTGGGGTTGGGATAGTCATGGTACTGATCCTTCTACCTCACTTGATGGCGGCCTACTAAGAAAATGCCGAGATACCGACCAAGCCGTCGCTGCGCTGATTTTAGACCTAAAACAGCGTGGACTACTCGACGAAACCCTTGTAATTTGGGGTGGAGAGTTTGGGCGAACGCCTATGGCAGAAAATCGAGGGGGCGTGGAAAACCCCTTTAAAGGCAGGGATCATCATGGCGACGGTTTCACGATGTGGATGGCAGGTGGTGGCATCAAAGGCGGATACACGCATGGCGAAACGGACGAATTTGGCTATTCTGTGCTCAAAGGAAAAGTCACTGCTTTTGATATCCAAGCCACGGTGCTGCATCAATTGGGATTTGACCACGAGGCATTTACTTATCCGTTTCAAGGACGTCCTTTTCGTTTGACGGATGTAGAGGGCGAATTAATTCGAGCGATTATGGCTTAGTAATTATGAAAGGAAAAGGTTTAAGAACGGTAAAGTAAAAGATATAAAAGTAGCATGTTAGACTTCATAGGCAGATTTCATCCCCTCTTCGTCCACCTACCGATCGGTATGCTGGTGCTGGCTATGCTATTTAAGATGATGAGCCTGAATCAACGCTGGGCGGCATTAAAGACGACGCTTCCACTGATGCTGGGTGTATCTTTCCTATCCGCCATGGGAACATCTTTTACGGGCTATTTGCTGTCTTTATCTGGTGAATATGATATGGAGTTGGTCCGCCAACACCAATGGGCAGGTGTTGCTTTGACGATTCTGATAGGCGTCATCTGGCTGTTAGAATGGCGCACTATGCCTAAATGGCTGCAAGGCACTACTTGGTCTGGACTCGTGGTGTTGCTTATTGTTACAGGGCATTGGGGTGGTAGCTTGACGCATGGGGAAGACTTTCTCCGCTTTAAGGGAAATCAGAAAAAAGAGCAAGCTGTCATTACCAATATTCGAGAGGCACTGGTTTATCAAGACCTTGTCGTTCCCGTTTTAGAAAGTAAATGTTATGCTTGCCATTCCAATAGAAAGAAAAAAGGTAATCTTAGACTGGACACGCCAGATTGGATAGTAAAGGGAGGCGATCAAGGCAAGTCTTTGCTCGCTCATCAACCCAGGCAAAGCAATCTTTACACCCGCCTTATCCTACCTAATCTTGATGAAGAACACATGCCTCCCAAAGGCAAACCACAGCCTTCGGAATCAGAAATAGAATTGCTCTATTGGTGGATAGAAAAGGGGGCATCTTTCGATAAAAAAATCAAAGAGCTGCCTGAGTACGAAGCAGACCTTGCTTTCCTAGTAAGCTTTACACATCAAGAAACAACCAACACAGCACCCTATCTTCCCGAAGTAACTGTCGAGGCAGCTCAGCCAGCAGTATTAGATCAACTGAAAGCACAGGGAGTCATCGCGCTACCCGTCGCTCTGAACAGCAATTACCTCTCTGTCAATCTGCTCGAAAAAAAGGAGATTGACGACACTTTAATCGACCTTTTGCTTCAAATCAAAGCACAAATCGTATGGCTGAAAGCAGGAAATACGAACTTAAGCCCTTCATTGCTTGATGCTATCAGTCAGCTTTCCAATCTTCAATTGCTCCACCTCAACGGCACTTCTATTTCTGATGAAGGATTGTCTCAACTGAGTGGGCTAGAGCAGTTGAAAGTACTCAATCTCACCCAAACGGTAATCACGGAGCAAGGAATCCAATCGCTTGCTAATCTTACTGATTTGAAAAAAATGTACCTGTTTCAAAGTCAAGTTACTCCCTCACCAGCTTTAGAAGACTTATTTCCCAATACGGAACTTGACTTTGGTGGATACGAGACTTTGTTTTCGCAACAGCTTGGAGTAGAGGCAGAGGCTACAGAATAGGGTATAACTGATGTTACGCAAAACACCAAATTGCAAACGACACAAAGTGCCACTTGTTTACAAATCGTCGGGTATCGAACCCGACGATTTGTAGGAAAATTCTTTCAGGAGCGAGCCATATTTGAGCTAAAAGCTCAAATATGGCTCGCTCCGAAAGAACTTTCATGAATTAGAGTGGCTTCGACAGCCACTCTAATTCAAAACACGCCAATCTCAGAGATCAGCGAATAACATAGACTAAGGTACTACTTGCGTAACATGAGTACTTAATATGCTACTTGCGTGACATGAAGCATAAGTTCTCAACTACGCCAACAAAGGCGCCACCTCCTTCCCAATCAATTCAATCGCTTCTTTCAAATGCTCGTGCGAAGGATGCCCGATATCCATATGAAAACTGAATCTTGAAATGCCGCCGAGAGCTTCGCTGTGTCGTTTGATTTTTGCGGCGACTTCTTTTGGACCTCCGATGACGAGCGCACCCAATTCATCTGTTTGTCGCTCAAAGGCAGCTCTCGTGGTCGTTGCCCAACCTCGTTCTTTGGCAATATTATTCATGGCTTTGGCATAGCCAGGAAAGAAAATATCTTTGGCGTCTTGAGTGGTGGGCGCAACAAAGCCCAAGGAATGAACACCTACAATCAACTCTTCGGGACGAAAACCTGCTCGCTCGCCCGACTTGCGATACAAATCCACCAAAGGGCGAAATTTATGCGTCTGCCCGCCAATAATCGCGACCATTAAAGGCAAACCCAATGCACCTGCTCTTGCAAAAG
>JBCCRX010000124.1:0-15679 GCA_039201015.1 Bacteroidota bacterium
TCTGATTAGAATACAGTATTCAATGATCTCATTATTGACCTGCAACACATTAGAGCTTTCCACAAAAGTTTGATAAATTTCAAGATCATTAGGATTAAGGGGTGTCCAAACTAATAGTTCAATTTGAGTAATGAAAGAAATATTACTTTCCTCGTTTAAAATTTGGTCGAGAAAAAACAATGCCTTTTCAGGAAAGGATTCATTGAGATATTTGATTACTGCGCTAGTGTCTAAAAGATATCGTTCCATTCATTGCGTAAATTAAGCATTTGAGCGTCTATATCTTGTTCGCTTTGTTTACTCACTTTTCCCCTTAGGCTAGAAATTCGGACGGATTGAGCAGTATCTGTCATTCGAATGGATGCTATATCTTGTTTCAAGCGATTCAACTCTCGAATAGGTAGCTGCCGAATCAAATTCAGTAAATCCAAATAATTAATATTGACTTTTACTTGCATACGTTGTGCATTTTATCGGCTCTAAATGATTTCATTTGGTCGAGTATCTTTAGAAAGATATCGCCAACTATTAAATTTCGTTTGTTTTCGTTTAGAAGGACGTCAGCCTCACGCCTAAGGCGGACACGGTGAGGCGGACAGGTCGAGCCCTTCCAAACGAATCAAGGTTTTTTAAAGGTAGAAGCGGCGAAATTCGCCGCTTCTACCTTTAAAAAACCTTGATCAAATCATATGGGCTCGACTTGTCCGCCTAAGGCGTGACGCCCATATGATTTGAAGATAAACGTGAGCTTCCATAAATAATGCTGACCAAATGAAATCATTCAGAACCGCATAATTCTATATTAAGACTCTGGTCAGCTTAGTTCTAAATCACTGAAAACACAAAGAAAAACAAGTTTTCTCTTTGTGTTTTCAATGGGTCGTGGGCATCCTGCTATGATTTGGTTTTAGAGCATTAAAGTAGAAATAAAAATTTCCAGAAAAGTATCTAGAAGTGAAATATTTGCATCAAAATTTGAATCAACTATGAGTGAGGTTTTAGATAACGACATAGCCTATGTCGATGAAAGAAGTGTTTCCATGCTGCCTGCTGTTTTGAGATATGGGCTTATGGGAGGGATGGCGATTGTTATTTATAAGTATATCAACTACACTACCCTTTTTGCTACGGCTAGTTTAGGAAATGTGGTGATTGCTTTCTTAATGAATTTAGCCTTGTTTGGAGGATTAGTTTATTTGGTCATAAAGCATCACAGAGACAACGAATTGGGCGGTTTTATTACGATGGGTAGGTGCTTGGGACTGGGTATTTTGACGATTGTTTTTGCCTCTATAATGGGCGGCATCTTCGATTATATTTATATGTCTTTCGTAGATGCAGAAATTTTACAAAAGCTAAATGCGCAATTAACCTGGGTTTATGAAATGATGGGTATGGACGAAGATCAGATTGAAGATACCATAGAATTAGTAGAAGATACACAAGGGGAAATCAAGCCAAGTCTTCTGATGTCCGTAGGTGGTGCTGCCATGGGTGGGGTCTTTACAGGTCTAATTCTTTCTGCAATTATCGGAGCTTTTATGCGAAAAAATCATCCAGAAGCAGTTTGATACATGATCCTTGCTAGAGTAGTCTTTCTAGCTTAACTGATGAATGAAATCTCCTAATCAACTGATTGTGAAAATTTAATTAGGGCTGTACGAAGTCTTGTTTTTATTAACATTTTACTCGAAAATAGCCTAAGTCAATGTTAGAAAATTGGTGTTTCCGTCCATAAAAAACCGCTGGGGCATACTTGTTGAGCGATTTCAGGAGCGTTACTGGGACTTATTTTGAGCATAGCTTAAGACTTCGTACACGCCTAAAATTTAATGCCTGATTACTAGTTCCTCAAATCTATCTTCTTTATTCCCCAAAATTGCAAATCTCAATACATGGATTTATCAATTGTTATTCCCTTATACAATGAAGAAGAATCTTTGCCAGAACTGGAGGCATGGATTAAAAAAGTGGCAGTCGCTCATCAATTCGACTACGAGATCGTCATGGTAGATGATGGCAGCACGGATCGTTCTTGGGAAATTGTGCAGCAATTGTCAAAGCAAAATCCTTGTGTAAAAGGCATCAAATTTCTGCGCAACTATGGCAAATCTGCTGCTTTGAATACGGGTTTTGCTGCCACACAGGGAGAGGTAGTGGTAACGATGGACGCGGACTTGCAAGACAGCCCAGATGAATTGCCCGAACTTTACCGAATGATAAAGGAAGAAGGCTATGACATCGTTTCGGGCTGGAAAAAGAAACGCTACGACCCCTTGAGCAAGACGATTCCCTCTAAATTCTACAATTGGGTGACGCGCAGCGTAAGTGGGATTCCCTTACATGATTTCAACTGTGGCTTGAAAGCTTATCGCCAACAAGTTGTCAAATCCATAGAAGTCTATGGCGAGATGCACCGCTATATTCCACTGATTGCTAAATGGGCAGGCTTCAAAAAAATCGGAGAGAAAGTCGTGCAGCACCGCGCTCGGAAATATGGCGTCACTAAATTTGGCGCAAAGCGAATATTAAGCGGCTTTTTGGATTTGCTTTCGGTCTCTTTCCTGGGTCGTTTTGGCAAAAATCCAATGCACTTTTTTGGAACACTCGGCTCTATTTTCATCTTCGTGGGCTTTTTGATATTGATTTATCTGAGCTTCGAGAAAATATTCTACGAAACCTATGGCATCGCAGATCGTCCACTCTTTTTTCTAGGCATCTTGGCAGTCATCATCGGTACTCAGTTATTCGTAACTGGTTTCTTGGCAGAATTGATTACGCGAAGTGCGCCAGACCGAAATAAGTACTTGATTGAAGAGAAAATCGGTATTCCTTAACAGTTTCATATAGCATTTCTTTGCAGCAATATCCTTTGTCCCATTATTTCAAAAAGAGCATCAATTAAAAAACGGAATAAGCTGGCTACTGGTAATTTCAGCAAGCCAATCTATTCCGTTTTTGTATCTCCTAACTGCTAATCGCTCTACTAATAATAATCTTTCATTTTAATCAAGGTAAAAATAAGCCCAGGAATATAAAAAAGGAAATAGAGTATAAGTGCAATCCACCAATTGTTGGTTTCCCAGTCATCCATTAGTCCCATAAAAATTACAGCGACGATAGGAATAAATATGGCACAAATGATGAATAAAGGCTTTGGAATATCTGATGAATCTAATTTCCCATCCTTCTTCTTTTTCGCAGCTTTCTGCACAATTTTCAATGCAACGGCATTTTTGAAACCTAGTCTTTTACCCGTCATTTTCTTGTATTGCTTGGGCGTTAGGTTGAGGAAATCCTCTAAAGACATGTTTTTGATGTCATCGCTTAAAGATTCGTAAGCGGGCAAAGTCTCTAGTTGACTTTTCTCTAGAGCTGCTACATTCGGACTAGAGTGTACCGCGCTCACAATACCGATGCTAGCCAATAAGAAAACGAATAACGATAAACTTTTTTTCATAGTGTAAGAATATATTTAAAAAGATGATTGAATTATTTAAAAGTGTTCTGCGCCCAATGAATAGAACGGCTGCTTTCCTCAGGGCGGCGGACTTTTATTTTTACAAAACTTCGTCTTTTTCAATTACAAAATTAGTCTTTTTCGTCTGTCCTACAAGTTTTGCTACATAAAAAGTAAAATCTGATAATATTTCCACACGAATACGCCGAACAAAGAAGTACGCTGCGTAGCTCTGCGGTTGAGAAATATTCAGTGCCAAGCCTCCAAAAAATACATTAAAGCCAAGCCCAAATAATTACCCAAAGCATAGCCAATCAAACCCGTAGAAATGCCGGAAAAGACGAGCGTTCGATTACCGATAGCACTAGCCAACTGACCAACAAAAACAGGCCCGTAAATACAAGCCGTAGCGGTAATGAGCAGCGTATCTCGATCAATGCGAAAAAAGTAGGAGAGCAAACTGTGTAGAAAAACAATGCCTAGCCAAACACTCGCCATGTAGAGAATGACCATACCTCCTCTCTCCCAAATAGAAGTAAAATCAGCAAGTAAACCAATGGCAACGCAAAACATCAGCAGAAAATATTCACCCAATTGAAAACTGCCTGCCAAATGGCGAATTTTAGGTATAAAAGAAAGCCCAATCGCTATAGTCGTTAGCAATAAAATAATCAAGACAACTGATTTAAGTTCTCCCGTCAGCAAGAGCGTCGTTCCTGCGGCAGCCGCAACCACTACAACCGTTAATACCAGTGCAAGTAAATAAGAAGAAATACTTGCTTGGCGTTCGATGGGTAACATCATATCTTCTTTATTTGAGACTTTAAAATCTGGGAAAAATTGACCAAAAAAGCGATGGGCGAAGGAAGTCAAAAAAAGTAGATAGCAACCTCCAATGAATATATCCGCTGCGTTTAACAATATAAAATCTTCACTTTCTGCTTCCAGCATCATCCCAACGGCTTGCATATTGGGCGCACCACCCGTAAATAAGCCCAACATCATAGCGGCATAGCGTGGCGTTTGCTCAAAATAGCTCTGATAAATCAATGCCATAAGCACACTGACTATGATGGCACTCAAAATGCACAAACCAAAGGAGAGCAAGGTGCTACGCGCATATTTCAGCCAAGCGCGAACATCTGTAGCATAGAGCAAAAGGGGAATGGCAAAGAGAATCGTGATTTCGCTGAATTGAGTGGAGACAGCTTCCTGAATTGGAAAATCCGTCACATTCGCAATCGCAATGCCAATGCCGTAGCACAGCACAACGGGACTCAACCAACTACCAATTTTCAGTCGCTGTAGCAGCCAAATCGAAAAAGCAGGAAAGAGTAAAATCAGTAAAACTTGTATCATGGTGTAGAACATGCTGGATTTTTAGCTGGCTAGGGCTCAGGCGTCAGCATAAAGCAAATCAGATTCGCGCTTAGAAGTCAAAGGTGCGAAATGAACTAATTATATAGAAGGTATTTCAAAAATGCCTTCTATCTTGTCCAGACAATCAATCATATTTTTATAAAATTGCTGATTATGACAGAATGCGGTGGTTGTTAAATTTTGCAATAGCGTTTCATAAGTGTTGAAATTCCAAAAGGATTTTCGCGCTGAAGGCGCGGAAATACCTCAACTTGCTGATTTTTAGAGCCTTTTTTCTTTCACCGCAAAACCTTACAATCAGTAAAAATCTCAAGTGTAGAATACTTGTGTCCGAACACTTAGCTCTATTGATAAGCCCAAATTTTCACATACGTTAAAAAATACTCTAATATATAAAATACCTAAATACAGGTATGATTTGCCCTTTGGTTTAGCATTATATTTGCAAAGGCAAGTCTAAAATGCTAAAGCCTAAAATTCTTACGTAAAAAAAGCAACCCTTTGTTTTTTTCTACGTAACAAAGCTGAAGTAGCAAATATTTGGTTTGAGATTAGTAGGTTTATGTTCCTTGATATTTTCTAAAAAGTAAGATATGCCATAGAAAATAGCTATTTTTAGAGAAATAAAAATTATTAAGAATGTATCCTATAATTAAACCTAGATCAATTTTGCATCCATGAACGGGCAGTCATAAGTAAGTCAAACCGAAAATGTGTTGGTAATAGCGATTCACTAGCAAAAACGAATAGTTCAACACCATTCAAATAGGCATTATCGGGCTGCAAAAAAAATATTCCATGAGTCGTTTCAACAACAAACATTCGTTTGGGTACTTCTTGAGTACCGTCATTCTCCCCCTTTTCTTCCCACACCTAAATCATTCAAATCTAAATAAGTCCGCAATCCCCATAAGAGTTAGGCACTGAGCACTTTGTAGTCTTTGCGCTATACCTATTAGTGCAATAAATATTTGGCATAGACCAAGTATTTAAACAGAATTGCTATGCCCTCACCTAAGATCAAAAGCATGAAAAGAACATATACAGGCTATTCCAAGGTATGCACAGAAAACATAGGTCTAGGTCTTCTAGCAAATCTTCGTGAATAGCAACTGAAACACATTATCCTTTTGCAAATTGTATCCTATGAACGTGAAGATTTTTACAAATTCCTGCACGCTTTGTGCGATAAAAATACTGCTTTTTTTACTACTTACGCTGGGTTTCAGTAGCCTACAAGCGCAAGTAGAAACCTTTATGACTAGCCAAGGTGCGACCAACTCCTTGGTGCAGTGCGAAGGTTTTTTCTATGATGATGGTGGCAACAGCGCACCTTATAAAGACACCAATCCAAAAACTGATATTCTTACCTTTTGTCCTTCCAATCCAAGTCGAGAAGTTATTAAAGTTACTTTTCAATCTTTTGATGTAGCTGTCGGTGATCGCTTACGCGCTTTCAATGGAGCAGACACGCTTGCTTCTGTTTTCACGGCTTACGTAGCTGGCAGCGGTACGGGCGCATCCGTAGCAGATTCGCCTGGTGGAAGTACCGTCAAAGCGAGTTGTGATAATGTAGCGGGTTGCGTCACATTTGCTTTTGAGCGCAATGGCGACGGCACAAAAGGGGCTGGTTTTCAGGCAAAAGTAGAATGTACTGCTAGGAATCTGACCAAGCTAGATTGTAGTCGTGTAGAGGACTTCAATGGCAGAGGTGGCGCGCATTTGGCAGTCGCAGAATGTCGGACTGGAAAAGCCTTCGTTCAAGTGCCTATCCCTTCCTTCACGGATTGTGGTCGCTTGGGACGTTTGAAAGTGAGCAGCAGTTGCACCGCAGATTTTCCTAACGATGTAGTGGCGATTGGTACGGGTTTTGTAGAGACTTACTTCCCGATTGGTACGCATACTTTGACTTTCTACTCCGAAGTTTATCCAGACGAAATTAATTGCACCGCCACCATTCAAGTACTCTCGCCTGGTATGGGTTGTAATGATGACCTCAATGTATCGCTGAGCAATGAATGTATTATTGTATTGACACCAGAATTATTATTAGAAGCGGAATGCGAAGCAGAAATGATTACGCGTCCGATCGACGGAGAAGCGGTGCCTTCTTTTTTCTATGAATTAGAATTGCAGAGCAACCAAAATGCGGACATTATTGGAAATACGGTCAACGGTTATCCAATTATTGATTTTAGCAAGGCTGCTTGTGGAAGCAAGTTCCAAGTGAAAGTGATTCGCAAATACATCGCAGATACTGATTGCGACGGCAAACTCTTCGACGGCTATAATTTGGATGATGAACCAATCAGCGATTTTTGTTGGGGCGAAATCAGATTAGAAGATAAAGTTGCGCCCGTCATTACGCAAGTTCCCGATCCCATTGCCATTCCTTGTTACGAGAAAAATTTCGACCCTAATAAAACGCTTCAAAAACTCAATCAAATTGATCCCAATCGTTCAGGAGAAGGTGGTGTTTTGAGTTTGCCTTTGAGCAATAAAAACATCAGCGTTGAAGGTCGCAATGCACTAAAAATCAAAGAAAACTGCTTTGTAGAGGTTTCCGCTTCTGCTTGGGAATACGTGATTGGAGATTGCGAAGCCGAAGACAAGGCGATCATTGATATTCACGGACAAGTCACGACGGCTTCCATTTTTGGCTTTTATAGAAGGGTTTTTTCTGCAAAAGATCGCTGTGGTAACGAAGATTTAGGTGAACAAATTATCTATATCTATCAGCCCGAAATCATTGCACCTACGCCAGAAGTAAAAGTGCCTTGCGGAACGGATATTGATCCAGATCAGTTAAAAGCTGCTTGGTTGGCATGGGTAGCAGCAGGACGTCCCGCTAATGATCCACGCCGACTTTATGCTGCTTACCTACCTAATTTCGACCCTAGTTTTATAGAGTTTGAATTGTACGAAATTACTAACACTTCTGGCGATGAAGTGCCACTCAATGTAATGAGTACGGAATGTGGTTATGCGGTAGATTGGTCGGATTCTGATACGATTAATATTTGTGGAGGCGGCTATAAAATATTTAGGACTTGGACGATTTACGATTGGTGTAGTGGCATTTTGGAATTGACGAACATTATACCACAAGTCATCGAAGTAGGCGACGATGTTGGGCCAGAGATTTTGAGCAATATGACTTACGAAGTCGCCGCTAGTGCTTCTTTGAATTGTGATTTGAACCTTATTTTCAACAAACCTACTGCCATAGACGATTGTGCAGGTAGTGTAGAACTTTCTGTCCGCATCGCTAGTCAAGAACGCCGCTTTTTGGGCAACACGGTGACTTTGACGAATATTCCAATCAAGGAAGAAGTGACCATAGAGTGGATAGCAAAAGATGCTTGTGGCAATACGACTGTGATTGCAGAAAAAGAAACTTTTGAGGACAATATCGCTCCAACGGTGATTTGTGAAAGCCTTCGTACGGTTTCTTTGGGCTCGGGCTGCACCACTTCCGTCCCTGCTACTTCCTTCGATGACGGCAGTTTCGATAATTGTGGTAGTGTTTCCTTCGCAGTGGCTCGCGCCGTAGAAAATGGTTTCCCAGAAGAAGAAGATTTCTCGCCCAATGCAGAATTTAGTGCTGCTGATTTGGCAGGTGATTGCGATCAAGCCGTAGAAGTTGTTTTTCGAGTCATGGACGGCAACGGCAATGTCAATTATTGCTCCGTAGAAGTCACGCTCCAAGACAAATTAGCACCTTTCGCTACGCCTGCTAATGAAACGCTTGCTTGTGATGATACGGCCATAGATGAATTATTGCAGATCAAAGCTATGGAAAACAGCGCGCAAGGAAGTGCTCTGTCCAATCTATTGATGAGCCATGATCGCTTAGGACAATTCAACGCCACAGACAATTGTACAGGTGCAGCGCAGATGCAAATCGAAGTGATGAGCACCAATTTCAACCAATTTGATGCCACTTGCAAAAGTGGTACGATCACTTATCGTTATCGCTTGCTAGATGCTTGTGGCAATTCTTCTTCCATTGTCGAAAATAGTTTGACCGTGAAGGCAGAAAGCGATTGGATAATGCGCTTTCCAGTGGATAGAGAATTGTTTTGTGAATCAACCGCCAATACTTCACCTGCCCCTAGTTCTATAGAAGATATTTTGACCAATAATGGCTGTGATTTTTGGGGTATGGAAGTGAAAGAACAACGGCTAGAGGACGAAACGGATGCTTGCTACAAAATCATTTACACTTACGAGTTCATTAATTGGTGTACTTGGTCGCCCAACAACACGGAAATTGCGATTATCGAGCGTCCAGATACTTTGATTTCGGAGCGTGACCGTGTGGCTTTGCGCTATTTAGATAAAAACAGAGACGGCATCAACGACATAGACGACGGCGACGAGGACAATGACGACATTTCGATTTATACCAATCAAGGCGCATTTGAAATTAGAGACGATAATGAAGCTGCCAATTTTGATCTATTTGATGTAACCAATGCCAAAAACGATGCAGATTTTGCGATCATTGACTTTGGAGATACGCCTTACGGTGGCGTTAAAACTTACAACCTAACTTCTCAATTCTCCAGAAATACAGAAACCTACGTGAGCGCGCAAGAATACGGCTACGTTGCTTACCGCCAGATCGTGAAAGTCATTGATTTGGGCGCACCGACCATAGAAGTGGCTTCTTTTGATGCTTTTTGCGGTGGAGACACCCAAACCAATAGCGGTTCAGATTGTATGGCGGATGTGGAAATTAGTTTTTCCGTCTCGGATGTTTGTACGCCGACCGAAAACATTCAAGTCAGCTATTTGCTCAAAGCTTTCAATGGCGTTGCTTCCATAGACAATTTTGGTGCTTTGACTAGCGAAGGAAATGGTCAATTTTCTATAAAGGGACGCTATCCATTCGATGCGGACGGCATTCAAGGCGAACACAGCTTTGCGGTGAGGGTAGAAGACGGCTGTAATAATAGCGCAGTCATTGATATTCCTTTCGTGGTAAAGGATTGCAAAGCTCCTAGCGTTTTCTGTCGTTCGGGCGTGAGTGCGAGTATGTCGGAAGAAGGAGAGGTAACGCTGATTGCCAGTGATTTTGATGCAGGAAGCATCGATTTTTGTACCCAAAAAGATAGTCTAAAATATTTCTTCGCCGATCCTACACAGCATCCTGATTCTATTACCAGAACTTTCCGTTGTGAAACGGGCGAAGTTGGACCGATTGCCGTTAATTTTTGGGTGCAAGATTTGGCAGGGAATTCTGCCTTTTGCGAGACCATTGCGAATATTACGCCTTTTACAGAAACGGCTTGTGGCGGTGCTGATTTGACCAATATTGCAGGACTAATCACAACCGAAGAAAACCTAAGTGTCGCGGAAGTTGCGGTACATCTTTCGGGTACTTCTGATGCCATGAGCATGACCAGTCAAATCGGGACTTATGTGTTTGATCGTTTGGCTTTGGGCTACGACTATTCTGTGACGCCAGAAAAGGATGAAAATCATTTGCAAGGTGTTTCTACTTTCGATATGATTTTGATTAGCAAACACATTTTGGGCGTAGAATTTTTGGACAGTCCTTACAAACGCATTGCAGCGGATGTCAATCAAAGTGGTACAATCACAACTTCGGATATGGTTGCGCTTCGCAAGGTCATTTTAGGACAAAGCGATGAATTTCCGAATAATACTTCTTGGCGGTTTATACCAGAAGATTACGTCTTTCCCAATTGGGAAAATCCATGGCAAGAAGCTTTTCCAGAAACGATCAGCTTGAACGATGTGGAGGCAGAAATGAGCGATGCCAATTTTATCGGCATCAAAGTCGGCGATGTAAATGCGACCGTGATGAATGGCGCGAATAATGTGGAAGGCAGAAGCATGCAAAGCATTGATATTCAAGCACCACAAAAACAATTACAAGCAGGTGATTTATATGAATTGAAATTGAATTTAGCTGAAAATGAAGCACTAGCGGGTATGCAGTTTAGCCTTCAATTTGATGCCAATAAACTGCAATTGACGAACATCAAAGAAGGACTTTTGAAGCAGTATAACTTCGGTACAGCTCAATTAGAAGAAGGTATTTTATTGGTCAGTTGGATTAAAGAAGGAGAAGGACTTTTGGATGCAAATGCACTGCTGGCAGCCATTGAATTTAATGCTCTCACGGCAGTTTCCGTAGAAGATGCTATTCACATTAATGTGGATGTTTTAGCCAACGAAGCCTATTTGACGGACGGCAAAAAAGCGACTTTGGAATTGCGCTTCCGAAAAGACATTGCCCAGCCACAATTACATCAAAATCAGCCGAATCCATTTAGTGTCTCCACGACCATTCACTTCGATCTATTCGATGCTAGCAATGCTCAAATAGACGTTTTCAGCGCGACGGGACAGCATGTTTATCAGTTGAATGCGCCTTACGAAGCAGGTTCGCACCAAGTGGTGTTGGATGCTGCGCTCTTCCCCGAAAGCGGCATTTATTACTATAGAATTGAAACAGCGCAGTACAGCCAAACTAGGAAGATGATTTTTGTGAAAAAATAGACTGGCTCTTAGCTATTGCCAATTGCTACTAGCAGAAGATTATAGCGTAGTGTACTATTGGGAAGGGTGATTTATTTTTAAATCGCTCTTCTTTTTTGTTATCTCTCAAAAAACATTATTCGGCAGCAAATTTATTTTCCTTCTTCTCACAGAATATTTTAACGCAAGCCGTATAATTTAACCCATAATAGATTGTTCTAATACATAAGCGCATTAAAAATAAATGGCTGTGTTGGTAAATGCAAATAGAAGAAGGGGCAATTCGTTAGGAATTGAGCAGAAAAAGTAGGAATTTCGCGTCCGATTTCTGAAACAAATTACGAACACATCAAGTAAAAATGAAAGTAAATTTTAGATTAATAGTTATTGTTTTTTGCATGTATGCTTTAAATATCAACGCTCAAGTGTCGTTGATGCTAGAAGACAAAGAAGTGATGAAGGGAGAAGTTTTCACAGTAGATGTGAGCGTGAGCGGTTTTGAAAAAATCGTTGGAATGCAGTTTTCTATGGCTTGGGAAGAAGCTTTTCTAAGACCGATTGGGGTAGAAAATTTCGGCTTGGACGGCTTGAATAGTGATAAATTTGGCATCTTTGAAGAACAAGTCAGCATCCAATGGTCTGATCCCTCAGCTACTTTTGCAGGTGTGAGTTTGGCGGACAGCACCGTTATTTTTTCGATGCAATTTAGAGCATTAGAACAGGCAGATTCTGCGATGATACACATTACCGATAGTCCCGCATTAATCGAATTTTTCAATAGTGATGACATCATTTTAGAAGTACAGACTGATTCCAGCTTCGTCAAAATTATTGACGATAGCATGACCTCAACGACGACTATTCAACAAGATACACCGCTGCAATTACACCACAACTCCCCCAATCCCTTCACGGAAAATACCATTATTCAAATTGATGCAGCACATTCACAAGAAACAGATTTAAGGATATTCGATCAAACTGGAATAGAAATTCAAACATTAAATCTCCGCCTCAATCGTGGAGCAAATTTTATTGAACTGAATAGCTCGTTGTTTCCCGAATCTGGGATTTATTACTATCAACTCTTGACCGATTATTATGCAAAAACTAAGAAACTGGTGGTCGTGCGCTAAGCAAGATCGCTTCATCTTCATTTTTACCCAAGTCCCGATTTATATGAGAAAGATATACACTACCATAGCGATCTTGCTGTGTTTAGGAAGCAGCATCGCATTTGCACAAAACATTAGCTTTTCTATCACGCCTGCTGATAATACAGTAGAAGTTGGAGAAACCTTCACGATAGATTTTACGGTAGAAGACGGATTTGACGAAATCCCTGCTATGGAATTTTGGATCAACTGGGATACCGATGTACTGGAATACGTCTCCAAAAGCAATGCCACAACGGAACTGCCTGGCTTCTCCGAAATGAGCGTAGCGGATGCGGACGGTTTTCTAGCGCAAGGCTACGTCAAAATATCTTGGATTGATTTAGCCACCTTTCTTCCACATAGCCTAGACGACGGCACACGTCTTTTTTCGCTTTCTTTTATGGGAAGAGCAGCAGGAGCAAGCGATTTTTTTCTTTCCAATATTGAAATCGGTGATCCTTCTGATCCAGTTGATGCTACACTGAATGACAACACAACGACAGTCGGTGATGGTAGTGGCGGTTTAGAACAAAATGAAGATCCGCTGGGTGTTGGAATCGGTGACGGAAATGGTAGTACAGGCGACCAAATTTGTTTGCCTGTCCGTGTCTCGAATTTTGAGAACATGCAGACCGTACAATTTTCTATGGCTTATGACGAAAGTCTTTTAGCATTTCAAGCTGCCCAAAATCTAAACCTAAATAATTTGACCGCTGCTAACATTGCTAATCCAGCAGCGGGTGAACTCACTTTCTCTTGGAATGTAAACGGCGACTCTATAACGGTATCTGACAATACACGCATTTTTGATATCTGCTTTGATGTATTGGGTACAGAGAACACCAGCACAGATGTAAGCATAGAAGATACACCACTAAGCATAGAAGCCATGCGCGCTAGCGTAGGCGAGGTAGGCATTACCGAATCCGACGGAACAGTCACAATATCAGCAGACAATGGCGGTGGTGGTACTTCAGAAAACTTTAGAATATACGGAGAAGAACTCAGTGCCGCACCTGGCGAAACGATTTGTATGGACATCAAAGTAGATGGTTTTGCGGATGTTTTGGGGATGCAATACAGCATGAGTTGGAACACGGATGTGATCAATTTGACAGAATTGAGAAATTTCAACAGTGCAGTTACAGGTTTGAATGATCAAAACTTCAATGTACAAGATGGCGTCTTGCGCATCCAATGGAACGATTTTGCTTCAGCAGACGGCATTACGCTACCCGATGAAACGACTGTCTATCAAATGTGCTTTGAATTAGTAGGCGTCGCAGGGCAAAGTTCTTTGGTCAGTTTTACCAACACGCCAATTGGGCAAGAAGTACTGGACAAAGATGATAATATTATTCCTTTTACGGGCGTAGATGGTAGAATCAATATCGCAGGTGATCCGCCACCGCCTTCCGACTGTGATGAAAATGCAACGCCTTTTTGTCTTTCCGATGAAATGGCGGATATCGGACAAAATGTATGTGTGCGCGTCAATGCACAAAACTTCACGGATATTGCAAGTATGCAGTTTACCATTACCTACGATGAGTCGATCATCAGGTTTGATACCATTCGTTCTTTGGTAGATGGCGATTTTGTTGCAGGTATTGTTTACAACGCAAACGATGCGGCAGGAATTATTTCTTTTCAGTGGAGTAATGTCAATGCTGCAAATCTCAGCTTCCCAGACGGTACAGCACTCTTCGATTTTTGTTTTGAAGGCGAAGCAGTGGGCATTAGTAGCGTCGGATTTTCGGGCGTACCAACTGCTATTGAAGTAGGAGATATTGACTTTAATATAAAAGAGTTTAATCCAGGCACAGGAGAGATAGAAGTAAAGGGAGACATCACTTGTAGCGCGCCCAATGTTTCGGGCGATGTCACCAATGTTCTTTGTACAGGTGAGGCAAGCGGTGCAATTGGGTTGAGCGTCGTAGGTGGTAATGATAATTTCACTTACGAATGGTCTGGCCCGACACCTATTCCAGATAATAGTCCAAGCGGCACTGAACTAGCTGCAGGAGAATATAATGTCACCGTCACCAGCGGTGCAGAAGGTTGTGATCTTTCTACAGACATGACTTTCACCATAAGCGAGCCAGCCGAAGCCCTTACTGCCAGCGCAGAAGTAACGGGCGAAGTCATTTGTTTTGGAGACGACAATGGTTCGATTACTATTAGTGTAGAAGGAGGAACGGGCGATTACAGCTACGAATGGCAAAGAAATATTACAGACGGCAATAGCGCAGATAACTTACCAGCAGGCGACTATGGGATAAGAGTTAGCGATGACAATGGATGTTCTGTGGACGTTAATGTCACAGTGGAAGGACCGACCGAAGAACTAGAAATTACAACAGATATAAGCAATGTAAGCTGTGAGGGCGAAAACACTGGCGCGATTAGCACGACTATAACAGGCGGTACACCAGAATATACTTATGCTTGGGAAGGCGAAGGCGTAGAATCTACTGCACCCAATCAAACGGGACTAGCTGCTGGAAACTACAATTTGACCGTAACGGACGCCAACAATTGCGATGTCATTTCCACTGCAATTGAAGTTTTGCCCTTCGAAGGTGAAGCCTTCAGTATCAATGCACCCGCAATCAATAATATTGTAAGTGGTGACGACGGCGCAATTGATATAGACATAGAAGGTGGAAGTGGAGAGTTTACTTTCCTATGGGAAGGACCAGAAGGCAGCGGCTTCACGAGTGAAGAAGAAGATATAACAGGACTAGGCAATGCGGGCGTTTATTTTGTCACGATCACGGACATCAACACGGGTTGCGAAATCACCGAATCTTACGAATTACAAGAGCAAACTGATGTGGCTTTTGGATTAATCACGACTACGCCCGATTGTTCAAATGAAGGAACAAGCAATGGGACAATCAGTGTGGAAGTGAATGGAGGCGTCTCACCGCTTACCTTCAGTTGGGGAGAAACGGATTTAGGCAATACACCAAATCCAACCAATGTGCCTGCTGGCGAATACGTTCTGACCGTAACGGATGCCAATGGCAATACTTTCATGACCGAAAGCATCAGCGTTGGTACTTCGACGGCGATTGAATACAGCCTGACCGCCACCGCAGAAACTTGTAGCGAAGTGACCGACAATGGTAGTGTCACACTGACTGCTTCTGGTGGAACGGGTGCA
>JBCCRX010000125.1:0-15622 GCA_039201015.1 Bacteroidota bacterium
AACTAATAACAGTAATGAGAAAATACCTTTTTCAATCGCTGACATTAAAAACGCCAATGCCAATGAATTTTTGCTCGATAAATTAATCCTTTGGTTCGGTATGAACCCCAAACTCAAAATAATTAAATCCGTCCGTGCAAAAATTAGACAACTTGGTAAAAGAGCAGCTTAATTTAACACGGACTATTGTCATAAGGCTTCAAAAATGTATAATTTTATTCATAGAACTCCTCTAGCTGATGAATCTAGTGAATTAAGAATTTCACCAAGTACATCAGCTAGAGGCAAACAGGTTCTCAAAATGTTGCTTTGGTTGTGCAGATTTACTAAATCTTTGAGATTTAGCAAATCAAAAGGATTTAGAGCATAGCTTTCAGGTCATACTCTTAGTTGGCATTCTAGTCTTAGAAAGATAACCTTTGGTTCGCGAACTGCCCTCTGACTTTTTTAATCTTTACAATTCATCCTTGATGGTCACGTAAATTGCACCGATCGTGCAGAAAAGCGCAAAACCAGCCGTCCAGAACGGTCGCTCGGTTTGGAAATATTGATCCAATTGACGCCCGATCAATACACCTAAGAGTATGACTCCCCCAATTTGGAAAGCCATACCCGTATATTTCATGTAGGCATTAGCAGACTTCTTAATCTTCGCCTTTTGTTTTGTTTTGTCCTTATTTTCCAACTGGATTTGCTAGTTTAGCTTGTTCTTTTCCTGCTCTCAGTGCGTTATTGCTGCCGTTCAATTTCTTTGCTTTTTCGCCTCCCATATCGAACGACCCATTGATGACCGCACCAGGCTGAACCACCAATTTTGATGCGCTGATCTCACCCGTTACTCTTGCTTGTTCTTTGATGTGCAAGACTTCTGTAATCATCAAAGTACCTTCAAATCGCCCTTCTACTACTGCATTTTGCGCATAAATTTCTCCTTCAATCAATCCTTTTGGTCCAATAATCACTTTCGCTTTACATTTCAAAGTTCCTTTGATCGCACCATCCACTCGAATGTCATTGTCTGATTCGATGTTACCTTCCACTTTTGTTCCTTGCACCAAACTATTCAAAGCATGCGAAGCGGAAGAAGTGGTGCTACTACTAGCTGTCGTTTTCATCAATTCTTTCTTTTTATTTGTATTGTTACCAAACATAAGTTTAAATATTTAATTTTTCGTAATTCGTGCAATTTGTCAATCAGACTTACTTTTTTAGTTCTAAGTAGAACAAGAATTAAACATCCTCTAAGCAAAAGCCATATTTAAGACACAAAAATAAATTATATCAGGCTGATAAACCAAAATTACAGATTCGCAACTTAGTACACTGTAAACTAAGTTTGTTTTAATTTTGAGAAGCGAGAAATTCCTTAGAATTTCGAGCTTTAAAAAACCTATCTGCCGCCGTCGAAGACGGCGGCAAAGAAGGGTGAGGGAGAAAAAAGGGTTTTAGCAAAACCTTTTTTTCTCCCTCAAACTCCCCTATCTAAAATACAAAGAAACTTAGTTTACACTGTACTTAGCAGTGGATAATAAATAAATTCAACTACAAAGGATCAAAAAACATAAAGGCAAAAGATTAAAAATCAAGTATTTAGCTTTGTCATTTTCTTGATCGATTCACCATATCCGCATTAGGCATGAAGCTGTTATTTCTTTTGTAGTTATAAACAGAAAATATCCACTGATGAGGATTCGCAAATAGCAACAGGTAAGTTATCTTCGAATGTTGTCAACTCAAGTATTTTAACCGCCTCGTTTCCTATTGGGCAATCAATTAACCCGTAAAAAAATGACGGCTTAGTAAGAAACCAAACTAGCATGTAAGGGCTTAAGTTGACGGCATTCAAGTTGTTTTCTAGTGAAGAAGTGAGAGATAAGGCGTAATAAGGATTACAATGAATATGAATGGATTGGTGATTAGAAATTACATTCTAATCACCAATCAAATGCCGTACTAGAATCTTGGGCAATAGACATTTCGGCGTTCTTGTCCGCATATTTTATAAATTAGTGCAAACTCAAAACCACCATTGCCGCCACTTGCCGTGGCCAGCGGAGAAACGTTAATGTCGTAGCTGAAACCTAAACTAAAATCGTTGTAGTCGAATCGAGTAGAAAGTATCGCTGCATCTGATAGGATACCCAAACCATCGGCTGTCTCTTCATTCTGATAACGATTTGCTAGGCGCATCCAAGCTCCAATTTGGAAGGCTTGGTAATTGAATCGTGTATTGCCAAGCAAAAATTTGAGGCTCGTTCCAAAATTGGTTTGAAAAGAGGGTCCTTGACTCATTACGATTACACCTGGCACTAGTCCAAATTTGCTGCTCACCATAAACTCACCTCCTACATGTCCTGTGTAACGAGAGTACAACTCATCGTCTCCGTCTTCGTAGAAAGATTGATTAGCAGAGCCCAGATGGTGAAACGCGCCACCGATGTAAAAGTTACTGTTTTCGTTGAAAACGGTAAACCAAAGTAGTCCTGCTTCAAAGTCTGCGAACAAGAAGTTATCACGATTCAAACCTACTTCTCCCGAGCCGATGGAAGGGTCAAATCCACCTTCGCCATCATGCTGGTTGGGCCAACGCAGATTTAAGAAATCAATGCTTCTTTGCGCCACACCTCCTTGCGCGCCCGCCACCAAATAATGGCTTTTCTTCCTGTAACCGCCCATCCGTTTGCTGTAAGAAAAAGCGAGTTTACCAGTTGTGGTAGAGAAATTAGATTCGCCTGCGCGATCTCCCCAAAAAGTACCTCCTATACCAAAATAATCGTAACGCCCGACGGGAATGCGCTGATCATAGGATACCGAATAGGTGCTGAACGCATTATTCTTCAAGACGCTCGCCCACTGATTTCGGTAGTTGGCGACCAAGCGCACATTACAATTCATGACGCCCGTCATAGCGGGATTCAGATTGAGTGGCGAAAGGTAAAATTGAGAGAAATGAATATCTTGAGCCTGCACAGATAAAGCCCCGATCGTGATAAAAAGTGCGATAAAAATCTTCTTCATATTGGGCAGTTGTTCAAAATTAAAGATGAATGACAAGACTGCGTCTTTTTGATAAGGAAAAAGTGTACTGCTTCTAGTTGAAAACGACTCAACAAAAGCGGTGATTAAAGGTGTGCTGTGCTTTCTAGAGCTCCCAAAGAAGCCCCTCCGATTATGGTTGTTTTTTGAAGATTGCACTTGTTCTGTCCTACAAATATAAAATAATTGATGTTCAGACCTAGTATGCTAGAAGAAGTTTAATTTTTTTATTCTAACTACCCTTTTCTGTCGGACTAGGTCAAACACGTATTTCCTAACGATTCAATGATACAGATATTTTAAGAAGCGAAAAGAAATTTCGGGACTTGCCTTTTTTCTGCTTGGAGTGGTGGCAAAAATTGAGCCAATGGGAAAGCTAGTTTTGGATGTAATCAGAAGAGAGAAGAAAGCATATATTATGAATTGAGTTTGGGATTACACCAGTTTCACTATTTCTTATTATGGATACGAAGATAATGAATTCAGATTCTCATTTTTATCAATAGTCCATATAATTTTTGAACTACAAAGGATACATAGAACACAGAGATTTGATATTCAAATATTTACAGTTTCACTGTTTTATTCTATAATCTTTTGATTATCAATTATACACGGGTTATTGTTTATAAAATGTTATAAAAGAGTGTTTTTTATAAAACCCGCATTTGATTTTTCCTTCGATCCTCAGCGGCTAGTGTAGCTCTTCTTAATTTCCTTAAAATTGTCAACGGTCACCGCTTCGCCAGTCAAGACATAATGCTCCACGGCTAGCAGATAATCTTCCAGTCGTTTCGTGAAACTGCCTTTTAGCATACCGCCCATGAAAGCAGGCTTGGTGCGATAGTTCATAATCATTTCTAGCTTGGATTGATTACTAGTGAGTGGCGTAACGCGCATTGTAAATAAAGTTACATCGGTATCTACTGGAAATTTCTTCGCTTCTCTGATCGCTGCATCAAATTCCATTTGCTCAGGTTTCCAAGCTACGATTTTTTCTCGCAACATCTGACTACCATTTTCTTTGAAATAGCATAAGCGTTCTGTACCCAATGCACCCTTCAGTGCGCCTTCTGTATATTCGGAACGAACAACCAGCGGATGACTCTTTGAAATTAATCCAAAGTCCTCTCCGATGACCTGCCAAATATCTGCTGCTGGGGCTTCGATGGTACGTTCTATCTGAAAAGTGATGCGTTTTTTCTCAGATTGGGCTGTAGCTGTTTCCGATAAAAAAAGATTGCTGGTGAATAGCAATAAAGCTACCATGCTTAGTTTTGAAATGTTTTTCATGCTTTAATTACATTTTTTGTCTATCAAAATTGATAGTTCAAAAATATCATCATTGCAAGTTAAGTTTTGGGTAAAAAAGTTCAAGGAATGGAAAATTTGGGTCAACTCAATACTTTTCTTCGATATTCCGAAGGCGACTGCCCATAAGCTGCAATAAAAGACTTAGAAAAATGTCCGATATCCTTGAATCCGCAATCATAGCACACATCACTGATTCGATTACTTGATATTTTAAGGAGTTCTAAAGCGTGTTCTAAGCGTTTACGTTTGATGTATCGTGCTGGACTATCCTTGTAAATTTCTTTGAATTTCCTCTTGAAGGAAGAAAGGCTCAAATTATTGAGCATGGCCAGTTCTTCGAGCGATAGATCGCTAAAAATGTTGCTTTTGATGACAGCTTTGAATTCAATTTTTATGGGATCGAAAAGATTCTCTAGTAAATCTCTGATGTTCTCTTGACCTGTATTATAGAGCAACATCATCAACTCTTTTAGCTTCAAAACGATCATGTCTTCATCCACTACAGAAGGATGATTGAAGTAGAAAAGCAAGCCTTGAATGTAATTGTCCACCGCCGCTTGCGCCTTTATTTTTTGAATAATTGTACCACTACTTGCTTTCGACTTTTTCAAAAAGCTAGGCATTTCATTTTTGTAAATATATTCTAGTATCTTTGGATAAAGATGAATGGTAACCGCTTCGCAAGCAGTTTCCATTTTACAATCCTTCCATATATTCAAATAATTTCCGCAACGCATCAGCGCACTTTCGTTTTGGTGAAGCTGTATTTGATGTGCTCCGCCGTAGGCAATAGAACTGCCATTAATGACATAGATGTAGCAAGCCTCGCTCTCCATTTCTTGGCGCGCTCTAATGGGTGGTTTGAAAGTCAGATGCTCAAAAATGACTTTGCTGAGGAGGTCGAGATGTTGATAGTTGATAATCATTTGTTGCTTTATTTGTCCACGAAAAACTAAAAAGCTGACAAGTATCTCGTGACACTTGCCAGCTAGATCATAGCTTTTTTTCAAACTTTAATTGGCTTGAGCAACCAGAGCCAATTCCCCCAACTTCGCCGCAGAAGCTTCGTACAGTCGAACTATTTGCGTTTTCAATGCTTGAAAACTAGCTTCATCAGCCACATCCATTTCCACCGACCAATGTAAATTCGTTGTACTCGGTGTCTTTTCTTCTAGGCGCAAGATACCTACAATATTTTCAGCAGGAAAACTCGCCTGTTTGTGAATGGTGTAGATAAAAGTCTTCTCTACATTAGAAGCCAAAAAAGATTCTTCTAAAGTGTCACCATTCTCCAGATCGCAGTAGCGGCTATTGCCCTCCACACGCGAACCAGTCAAAATCGGAAACCATTTTTCCCAATTTGAACCTGTCCTGATCAAATCCCAAATGCTTTCTGCTGGTGCGCTGATCTGGTGCTGTGTTTGAATTGCTTTTTGCATTGTATTTGAGTTTTATTATTCTTAAAATTAAATTGATAAGGCAAAATTACAATAGCTGATCTGCAGAAAGTGGTTCAAAAAGTTCAAGGAATGGGAAATTTGGGTCAGAGCTTACTTCGCAGCTTCAAATTTCCGCATTGCGGCTACCTTTCGTTCGTGCAAACTGCCTGTTTCTGCGTAAACTTTCAGTTCTTCTAGTGCATCTTGAACAATTGAGTTCATCCGTTTTTTCATAGGGCCTTTCATGATTGCGCCCATAAGGCCTTGCACCTCCATTTTGACGTGCATGGTGAGTTCCGTGCCTGAATCCTTAGCGGTATGCGTCCAAGTATTAGTAGCATGTGCCATTGTTGTTTTGATTAAATCCCGCTAGCAATATCGCTAGTACGGTAGTGAATAGATATTTCATAATATTGAGTTGATGAATGAATAAACTAAAAACCTATGGACTTCAAGTCCATAAGTTTTTAGTTCTGTCCGAAAGACCCTTTTTGGGGATTTTTATGCAATAAAAATCCCCAAAAAAAAGTGTACAGGAGTGAAAATGGTTTTGAAAAATGCAAGAAGAAGCTAGATAGCGGGAATTAGATTCTACAGTATCTAAAGAATGGGAAGATCATCGTAGTATGAAATAACGGCGAAGGCAAGAACCGAACTCATTTACAAAGACCGTACTCCAAAGCATAGCGCACTAAGGAAGCAGTACAGTCTGTACCCGTTTTTTGATAAATGCTTTGGCGGTGGCGTTCTATGGTTCTGATGTTGCAGTTCATAATATCTGCCATTTCTTTGTTCATTTTACCATCGCAAATCATTTGTACCACCTTAAGCTGCTTGCTGCTCAGAACACCTTTTACTCTCTTTACATCATCGTCCACTCCGTAAGTCACAAATTTTCCTTCATCCATGACTTCATAGATGGCTTTGGAAATCAGATGCAGGTTTTTGTCTTTTGCGATATAGCCGTTGATCCCTATATCCACTGCTCTGTTGAAGGATAGGCGATCCTTATTGAAAGCCGTTAAGAGTATGATTTTCACCGCAGGATATTTTGCTTTCACCATTTTGCTAGCTTGGATGCCATCTGTTTTTGGCATTCTTATGTCCATCAATACCAAATCCACTTTCTTATTGGCTAAGTCGTGCATCAATCGATCGCTATCCGTCGCTTTACTGACGACTTGAATGCGTTCTTCTTTCTCCAAATACGAAGCCACACCGTCTAATATCACTTCGTGGTCATCTACCAATACTGTTTGTATAATTGACTTCATAGTGCGTGTAATTTGTGGACTGGTATTTAGTTTGGTTTCATCAGCTACTATTCATATTTGTTTGGGATAGTTTGATTTTGTTAAGTTATGTTTTTTTTGCATTGATCTATAATTGGCATCAAGTGATTCCATTTGGTCAAAAGCACCCAGTTTTGCTAAATCTCGAAGATTTAGTAAAATTTTTCATAAAAGCATTCAACCAAATGAAATTATTTAGAGCCCTATAATTTTATAACTTCGCTAAGATCATGCCGCTTGTTTCACAAAAGTAGGTAAGTCAACCATGATCGTTGTGCCACCACCTTTTCCAGAATCTACTTCCCAACTGCCTTCCAGTGCTTCCACTACGGTTTCGACATGACCCAAGCCAATGCCGCTATTCGTTAATTCCTCTTTTTTGAAACCAATACCATTATCTGCTACCATGATTTGCAGTTCATCTTCTAAATAGTTTAATTCTAGCTCTAGCTGGGTGGCTTTGGCATGCTTCAAAACATTCACCGTCAATTCTTGAATGATGCGATAGGCTTGAATTTCAATTTGGCTATCCAAACGGCGTACCTCTCCACTCGTGTAAACACTAGCCTCCAAGCGTTCTCCAGAAATTTGTTCATACAGTTCTTCCACTGCGCCCACTAGTTCTTGGGTTTCGATAATTTCTGTTTCCGTATTGGTGTAAAGCAAGCCTGCTGTTTTCAGTTCATTGGTATTCATCTTGTGCGAAACGCCTCTTATCTCTTCGTAAATTTCATTCAACTTTCGCGTGGTTTTTTCTAGATACTCGGAAGCGGAATTCTTTTTTTTTTGTGCTGCTGCGTGCTGCTCCATCGACCAGACTATGGATAGCAGTTTGTTCCCAACATCATCGTGCAATTCGTGAGAAGCCTCTTTGTTGAGTTTTTCCTGCTTCACCATAGCTTGCATAAACTTCTCTTCCTGCTCTTTGAATACCCTGCTGATTTTTTCGTCGAAAACTCTTTTTTGTTCTCTTTTTTCAGATTCTAGCTGTCGTTTTTCCAGCGTATGTATCTTTTTGGATTGGCGATGATAGTAGAGAACTATAAAAAGTCCAGTTATTACTGCCAATAGTGCAAAAGAGACGACCGCAACGATGAAGCGAAATTGAAAGTTTTCTCTCTGCAATTTTTCGTTTTCGTACTTCTTTTCTAGTGATTCAACGGCTTCCATTTGTTCGATGCTGTATAGAGTATCTGCCAAGTTAAGCCGTTGTTGAGACAGGTCACTTGCTTTTTTGTATTGTCCTGTACTTCTGTAGCCACTGATTAATCCCTGCATGATTTCGTATTGATCAGAAAGGCTTCCTTTTCCTTCTAAAAAACTAGCAGCAGATTCATAATACTCTAGTGCTTTTTCAAAGTTCCCTTCTGCTTCCTCTATCTGTCCTAGATATTTTAGATTATAAGCTAGGTCAATAGAATCGCCCGTCATTGTATGTAGGTCTTTTGCCTCCAAAAAGCTTTGCTTAGCTAGAATAATTTTTCCCTTCTCTAATTGACAAAGCCCTATTCCGTCATGTGCCTTGGCTGTATAATCCCAGTTATCAATTTCTCTGGCTATTTCAAGGGTCTCCTTGTAGTAATCTATTGCTTTATCCAAAGCATCTGTATAGTAATATCGGTTCGCAAGATTGTGCAGGCAGACTACATAGGTATGTCTTTGTTTTTCTTCAAGTTTTTTTGCGTATTGAACACTTCGCTCACTGTACTCTATCGCTTTGTTTGGCTTTGCTAGCTCGTCATATATATTAGATATAGTATTATATAACTTTGCATCTATATAGCTGTCATTACTATTTTGAACTAAAACCAAAGCACTATCTAATGCTTCTTCGTATTTTTCATCTCTATAGTTTAGAATGACTAAATCAATTTTGATTTCATTAGCCAAATTCTCGTTATCTACATACTGAACTAGTTCAGTAGCCTTATTTAGAGTTTGTCTTGCTTCGTTATTTTTTCCTCTCTTTCTAAGAATAAATGCCTCAATTCTATAACCTTCACAAATTCTACTCTTATCCTGACTAATTTGAGCTAATTCTAGGATCGATTTGTTCAGAGAATCTGCCTTATCTAAATTAGTATATGTCATATCAATGACGTCTCTGTATAGAGAATCAATTTTACCATAATTGCTTCCTAAGAGTAGGAAACTGTAAAATAACATACAGAATGGCAGTACATGCTTTTTTATCATACTATAACTTTCTTTTTTCATTTCATTTGGTTTGATTCTGAAGGGAATAGGACAAATACTTTTATGAGTTAAGCTTTATATGTTTCAATAGGTGTTTGCTAAATGATTAGGTTAAAGAATAAATGAGATAGAACGATGCGGGTATTTAGAGAAGTAAAACAGCTAGTTGATTGTTAGAATCTTAGCTGTTTCTACCTCTCCAATAAGTGTCTTATAAATCTCCATTGCGCTTCTTTCCTTTGCGCCTTTTTATCGGTCCTCCTGCAGCACTCATCGCCACCATTCCAGTGCTACTTTGGGCAGATGCTTGCTCTATCAAATAAGTAAAGATGATAAAATTGCTATCGGCAATGACTCCTTGATCCTTATAAAAGATACTATTGAGATCATTCAACACCAAAATCTCATCGTTAATCGCATCGTCTTCGTGCAACTTCATAGTACATTCACAAATACCATTTTCCTCTGATGTTCTAATGATATCTATCTCTCCTCTGAACTCATATCCGCTTAATAGAACGATAGCTTTTGGGAAAAAAGTGTTTCCCTGTTCTTTACCCAAAAAGGAGTGAGGACAGTTTTTTGCAACACCTTGCTCAGTATCAAATGCGACATCATCCGCGTCAATATATTTATCGCAAGATTTGTATGTTCCATCGGGATAAGTGAGTATAACTTCCACTTTCTTGTTGAGTGAGGTCAGCAAAGCCCCCTTGATTTCAAAATAATGCCATACATACTCTTTACTGTTCGAGGCATCATCTACCACATTAGCAGTGATTTTCACTTTCCTAGTCATGTAAGTGATTGGATCAAAAACAATGTTTTTTCCAACAGGAATAGGGATGATAATAGATAATAAAAAACCACCTTTCCCATTTCTAGTTAGGTAAGTGTGAGGAGCATAATTTAAAACGATTTTTTTCATAATAAAATGAGTTTAAACAAGTTCGACGTAGTGGTTTAGAATGGTCTAAAATGGGGTCTTGGAGCTACACAGGAATGCGTTTTCAACGTGTGTGAACAAAAGAAAAGTCAACAGGCAATTGGTTTAAAATACCCTATTTTCTTCTTCTTTTGGTTTGTTGGTACAAAGTTAGGAGGAATAAAAAAACGAAAAGTGGCGGTTTACCGACAGCACTTTTTACAGCAAAAAAAAGAGCCAGATAAATGAATACCTGACTCATAAGTACTTCTACCTATTTGTTTAAGCTGTTGATTCGTTTAAATTGTTTATAATGAACACTTTACACAAGTTTATTGCCTAAATAATTAGGTAAACCTACTTAACTTTAATACCGTGTAAACTAAGTTTTTGTTAATTTTGAGAAGCGAGAAATTCCTTAGAATTTCGAGCTTCAGAAAACCCATCTGCCGCCGTCGAAGACGGCGGCGAAAAAGGGTTGAGGGAGAAAAAAGGGTTTTTCTAAAACCCTTTTTTCTCCCTCCTCCCTTGTTTGCCGCCGTCGGAGACGGCGGTAGAGGGGTTTGTGAAGCTCGAAATTCTAAGGAATTTCTCGCTTTTCAAAATTAAAACAAACTTAGTTTACAGTGTATTTAACTATAGGGATATTAATATTTCGTAGTTTCCCATTGGATGATAAAAGGCGGCTGAGAAGTATTCAGCACTTACTTCTTTTTCAGCCGCTCGGTTGACAGATCACTATACAATGTTCTGACCATAAAATTTCTTCCTAAACTGGAAAGGAGTAATGTTTTTCATTGAATATCAATACAAAGATATACCTGCCCTAAGCTAGCTTCCTGTCGGTTTTATGCCATCAATATATTTTCTTGGCTCTTCTTTACCAGTGGACATTCGATTACTGAGCGTCTAGAAATGTCATTTTTTTACCTAAATATCGGGTATATCTTTAGATTTTGAGTGTAAAAATGACATTTCTTATGCTCTAATGTTGAAATATCCACTGATAAGTGGCTCTTCATTTTATTTACTTCAATTAACTGATTATCAATTATTTAACACCCTTTTAAGGACATCGGCAGCATGGCAAATCATGATTTCAGTAACTTGCAGTGTACTTTTCTTTGCAAAAGGTTTTATCTTTATTCTGTATTTTTTAAGTAAAATCACTCAATATGGCAAAAATAGCCCACACTTCTATTCAGCGCACCTGTTTCGCTTTTTTCCTTGCTCTCGCCTATTTACCTGTCTTTTCTTTTGACGACCGCACCGCTGACTCCTTATCGTTGCTTGCTTTTTATGAAGCACTGGAAGGCGAAAACTGGAAAGTAAGTTGGGACTTAAATACGCCATTAGACCAATGGAATGGCGTCCGATTGAGCAGGACAGGACGTGTGATCGGTTTAGCGATCGCAAATAATAACTTGCGAGGAGAGCTACCAAGTGAACTGGGAAATCTGACTGCTCTGCAAGGCATTTATTTACCCAAAAATCAAATTTCAGGAAGTATTCCTACCAGCATCGCCAGAAATGAAAAATTAGAACGCATCCAGCTCGCAGGGAATCAAATCACACAAATACCAGAGGAGATTGCAGCCTTACTTGAACTGACTTTTTTGGATATTAGCAAAAATCAGATTGATGTTCTGCCTGACGGCATAGGGCAACTCCTTCGTTTACGGCAATTAAATTTGAGCCGAAATAACATCAGCAAGATACCAACAACGATCGAACAACTTACTGGCCTGGAGGCACTCAATCTAAGCCGTAACCCGCTATCATCTACTTTCCCAAATGTCTTGTTGTCCTTGAATGGTCTAAAAAAACTGGATTTGTCCAACTGTGGATTGAACGGTGCAATTCCTCTTGAAATCAATAATTTGACACTCCTAGAAATGCTTTCGCTGCACAGCAATCAATTGTCTGGTGGTCTTTCAAATGTCTTGGCATTTCCGCATTTGAAAAGATTGTATCTTCAAAATAATGAATTGACGGGATTCATTCCAACAACAATCACCAATTTACAGCAACTGAAGTTCTTAAATCTAAGCCATAACCAATTAAATGGAGCGATCCCTGCTACGATTGTTGATATTTCCAATTTGCGCTCCATTGATTTTACTTCTAATCAATTATCCTCCGATATTCCTGATGATCTCGATCAGTTACAAGAACTGCGATTTATAAAATTCGGCAATAATCAACTTACAGGCAGTTTACCTTCTTCACTCGCCAACCTACCACATTTGAGACGATTGGATGTTTCTAATAATGCACTGACAGGATGCTTTCCTACCAATTTTATTGTTTTTTGCGACCGTAATTTGAAGTATGACTTCTCTGGTAATGATATTTCAATCACCTTCGAAGCCTTCTGCGAATTTGGGGAAAGTGCTTGTAACACAGACGAGCTTGACTGCCCTAGATTCGTTGCAAATGTTACAAATGCAACTGAAGATAATGACGACGGTGCCATTCAGTTGAACTTACAAGACGGAAGACCACCTTTTCGTTTTTTATGGAATACAGGCGATACCACACAAAACTTAGAAAATATTCCTGCTGGTGTCTATCAAGTTAGTATCACCAGTGCGACGGGCTGTACTGTAAACGCTATCTATAACGAACTTTACTTCGCAACACATCTAGATACCATGCCTTTGCCCGACGGTACGGGTAGCCCTTTTTTTGATACTATTCACATAGAAGATGCCGCCGATCAAATGATTTCCAAGGTCGCGCAAGTCCATGCTACATGTGCCAATATGGAGCATTCTTATTTGCGTGATCTAGAAATTTCCTTGATTTGCCCCAATGGTCAGGCTATGATTCTGCATGATTATCCTGGTCGTTTTAATTCTAGTACCGTTTATTTAGGAGAACCCATTGAAGAGGGCGCAGGTAATGAAGTTACGGTCATACCAGGTGTGGGCTACGATTACTGCTGGACACCCAATGCAGAAAATGGGACTTGGATAGAAGAAATTCAAAACTCAACTAATCTCGTTATGGTCAATGACGAATTAGCTTTGTCTGCAGACGATTATGCTGCTTACGACCGTTTTTCTGAGTTGGTGGGTTGCCCAATTACAGGAGATTGGGTACTAAAAATAGAAGATTTGTGGGCGAGCGATAATGGGACTTTGTTTGGCTGGTCTGTTCAATTTTACGACGAACAGGTACAAAATGAAATCGTAGTCGGTGTAGGTGAAGTAGAAAGTCGAAGTCTTTTGACTAGCCATTTTGAAATTTATCCCAGCCCTTCAAACGGAAATTTAAATTTAGATATAGAACTGTTGCAAGAAGCTGATTTACAAGTTTTCGATGCGCAAGCTCAGCTTATAGAGCAGTATCTAATCCCGTCTGGCACGCATCATTTCCAAAAAGACTTTGGACATCTGAAAAATGGAATTTACTATCTGCGCCTGCGATCTGGGAAAGAAATTTGGAGTAAAAAGTTCGTTTTGGCTAAATGAATGGTGTTTCGTAATTGATACCTATTCTGAACTTGATCTTTCAACAGCGATCTGCATGAAATACTAAGAAATGAGAAAATTGAGATTTTTATTACATGCTTGCTTTATCTTATGGTTTTCTTTCAACAATACAGCCATAGGGCAAAGCACAAGCCAAGAAAAGATGACACAACTTCAGTTTATGGTAGGCGATTGGGTTGGAATTTCTACTACTTACGAAGACGGGAAAGTAGAGCAACAAGTACCTGCTTTCCAAAAAATTCAATATGCGGTGGATAAAAACATCATCACCATTGATCTACACTCAGAAACGCTACAATTGCACACCGTTATTTACTACGATGAAAAAGACGAGAAATATTATTACCATCCTTTTTACAAGAGTGGCGCAGGAAAATTTATCGCAGAACTCGTTGATGGAAAGCTAATTGTAATGAGAAATGAAACAACTCGATTTATTTTTAACAAAACATCCGAAAACGGTTTTCAGGAATACGGCGAACGCTTTGAAAACGGGGAATGGAGAAAGTATTTTGAAGATAATTTCATTGATGTTCAGTAGAAGTTTACATTTACTAGATTTTTGAGATTTAGCACAGCAAAAAAAACAAATTCTATTCATGTCAAACATAGAAAAAAGCTCGGTCATAGTACAGAAGGAACAAGAGCTACAGGGACTTCAAAAACAGAAGAAAAAATTACTTACTCAACTCAAACGAAACGAGACGACACTGACGAAGCTGAAAAACGGAATCATGGATATGCAGCGACAAGTAACAGGACGCATACCCGAAATCATGATGGAAATTCAGCGCGTGAAAGAAAGGCTAGGCGATCTTTTTCGCAAAGCTAAAACTTCTGATAAAATAAACGATTCGGAAAAGGAGGGTCTGGATGAATTTATTGAAGTATTCGATGCAGAGAATCCATTTAAGGATATGTTTGGCATTGATATGGAAGAATTTGAAGCAAAACGTGCTTCGGCGGGCTTCAATACAGATGAATTTGACCGACAAAAGGCATATGAATTTTTTAGTGAATACAAGGTAGAAACAAAAGCAGAAGATCAAAAAGAGATTCGCAAGGCTTTCATTCGATTGGCCAATCGCTTTCATCCTGATAAAGCAAAATCAAGAAAGGAAAAAGAACAGTTTCACGCTTTGATGCAGCAAATCAATTCAGCTTATGAGCGCAATGATCTCGCAAATCTTATCCGAATCGAAGAAAAGTATGGCGATAAGAAAACACTAGCAGAAATGGAAGTGACGCAAGAAGGGGCCATTATTGATCTATTGGATGTGGAGATTGATCGTTTAAAGCGCAATGTAGAATTGCTAGAAAACCAACTCAAGCGGATGAAAAAAGAAATTCGCAATATCAAATCTTCTGAACTGGGAAAAGCCTACAAGATGGAGCAAGACGCTCAGAAATACGACGGAGAAAGTGCGGAAGATATGATAGAAATCATGGAAGTACAAAAACAGGAATTATTAGAACTGGAAGAAGCCATGAAAGTCTATTTGGAGACGGGCAAAATGCCTGAAATCATTCAAGAGAAGTTTTTCGAACCCACCTTTGATGATTACAATCCTTTTCAAGATGGTGGAGAAGCAATAGGAATAGAAGAATTGTTGGAAGCTTTCAGTGAAATGATGGAAGATGATGACTACGACCCACCTGTTCCTAAGAAAAGGAAAAAGCGGCGAAGAAAATAGGGCCATCCTACAAATGCGCCATCGTCTCAGCCTCACGCTTGAGGCAGACAAGTCTCACGACGATGTTGCTTTAAAGTTGCCATAGCATTAAGGGAACTTGTAAAAAATACCCTACCCATTTTTAATTTTCTCCCAAACTACTACTGCCTTGCTCATCAGTCAGGTAACACAGGCTATCTTCCTTCTTCGCGCCTTGTATTAGTTCGCGATAATTCTCAAAAATTTGGGT
>JBCCRX010000126.1:0-15594 GCA_039201015.1 Bacteroidota bacterium
AGTTTCTTTGCATTTTAGATGGGGGAGTTTGAGGGAGAAAAAAGGTTTTTAGGAAAACCCTTTTTTCTCCCTCATCCCTTGTTTGCCGCCGTCTTCGACGGCGGTAGAGGGGTTTTTTGAAGCTCGAAATTCTAAGGAATTGCTCGCTTCTCAAAATTAAAACAAACTTATTTTACAGTGTATTAAGCACTGTCCATACACAAATGGGCAACTTTTACCTTTTTTATCTAAAAAATTAACATACCTAATGAAACAACTATTACCTATTTTATTGTGCTTTTTGTGTTGTGTGCTGTACGGACAAAACAGAGATTGTGATCCAGTAATCCTAAAAGGAAATAAAGTAAATTGTATGTTGGGGGAAACCCCTGATATGCTTGTTGCTTTTGCCTATGAATCAGGAAGTTGGGTGCAGATTCCAATGCAAATTGATGAAATGATTCTGCTGGACATTACTGCACCTTGGGGACCCAATGACTGCCCTTATTATTCCTATGAAAATATCTCTTGGAATGTATTGTACTATTGCGATCCCAAAACGCATATCGGACCTGATACGCAAAACCCGAATTTCGATGCGGACGATGAACTGGTATTTATGTCCAAAGATGTAGGGGAAGTGGCTCCTAATAATAGCTGTCCTGCGAGCGTAGTGAGTAGCACAAAATGCGAACTAGAAGTGAAAGACCCTATTGACAACAGCACGCTCGGATATGTCTATTTATTTAGGCAGTCAGGTGGTTTGGATCAAGCAGCGGGAAAGGACTATGTATCGCACGATTTTTCTTATGCGAATAACTACAAGCGAGACTACATTCATTGCGCCAAACTAGATGCGGGCATCAATCCAGAAAATACCAAGATCAAAACGGACAATTACGAAATTGGATTTCAATATCGCTGGGTGGAAGATGTGCTGAAAATTACGGCGGGTAACGCCAACGGTCAAGATATTTTAGATCGACATCAAATGACCATCACTTTGGGGGGGTGTGATCACAATGAAGATCGTTTTTCTAGTAGTTTGGGGGCAATTGCTACTGCTATAGATGGTCCTGTCCGTGCGATTCGTTCCTCCTTGGGTGCAAATAGTGGACCTTACGTACAGATGACTTATCACTTTACAGAATGTAAGGTAGAGTATGCTTTCAACTTCCGACTGCATCCTTTCAAAGGCTATTACGACATATACGACTTGAGTAATGCTGCCAGCGGTATGAAATACTACAATGACCAAAATCAAGGGGGTGTCACCATCAATGGTTCACACGATAACATCAAAACCACCAATCCAAATAAATGGGAATTGATTACGGGAAATGAAGGTACGATTGCGGTTTCTTATGAATACGAAACTGACATGAACGTGGGAACTGTTGCGCAGTACGATTCTGGACAAAGACAAGCTGGCGTAGCTGCTTATTACGATGATAGAGGTAGTGGCACGGGCTACAAATGTACAGGGGATGGTAAAGCCATTGGTTCTAGTGGCTTTCTTTTGAAAACCTTGCGCTGCACAGATCGTCGGTATGATTTTAGCCGTTATCCAGAGTGTAGCCCAGGAAACGTCAGAGTTTTCAATCAATGGCGTACCCACTACATTTTACCTCCCAATCAAAGTGTAAGCGTTGGAAGTAAATATGGACAGTACGCCAAAAACCGATTGACCGCAAATATGCGTGCCATTGGTGCTTGCAATGGCAACACAACACCAAGCTGCAATGATGGCATCCAAAACGGAGATGAAACAGGTATAGATTGTGGTGGTGTAGATTGTCCGCCTTGCTCAACAGCACCAACTTGCGATGATGGCATCCAAAATGGAGATGAAACAGGTATAGATTGTGGTGGTGCGGATTGTCCACCTTGCTCGACAGCACCAACTTGTGATGACGGCATCCAAAACGGAGATGAAACAGGTATAGACTGTGGTGGTTCGGATTGTCCACCTTGTCAGAACAGTTCGTGTGATGTACCAACGGGACTTTTTGTAAGCAATAATACAGGTACATCTGCAAGCACCAATTGGGAAGCAGTGGACGAAGCAGATAGCTATACAGTCAGGTTGAGGCAAACGGGCAACAGCCGCTGGAGAGAAAGAGAAAGTACAACGACTTCCTTAGTGGCATCTCCCTTAAAAGATGGAAGAAGCTATGAATGGCAAGTACGCGCCAATTGTAATACTACTAGCAGTGATTGGTCTGAATTAAATACTTTCATAGCAGGTGAAAATGAGCCAACTTGTGATGATGGCATCCAAAACGGAGACGAGACGGGTGTAGATTGCGGCGGAACGGACTGCCCTGACTGTCCAGTGCCTACTTGTGATGACGGTATTCAAAACGGAGACGAAACAGGTATAGATTGCGGTGGCTCAACTTGTCCATCTTGCCCGACACCGACTTGTGATACACCAACAGCTCTGGTAGTAAATAACATCCAAACCAACAGAGCCACACTATCTTGGGATGCTGTAGCAGAAGCAATTAATTATACGGTAAGTGTGCGACCAGTCGGTACGTCCAACTGGGATGAAGGTACAACGAATGCAACGAGTGCAATTGTTCGTCCACTAGCGGCTGGAAGTACTTATGAGTGGCGTGTCAGAGCAAATTGTAGTACTGCGAGTAGTGATTGGTCTGCAATAGAAAGCTTCACAACGGCTGCTAGCAGGAACTATGTAGAAGATAGAACTGCTGAAGAGGTCGATATGTTATCGGTTGATTTATATCCGAATCCTACAAAGGAAAGCTTGAATATCGTTAGTAATCAAGCGATTGAGCAGCTAGAAATAATAGACCTTGCAGGAAGAAGAGTACGCATTGGCTGGCGTAATCTTAGTGATGAGAAAATAGAAGTAGCCGTTCATACTTTGGCGGCAGGCACTTATTTTATTCGATTGCAAACAAGCAAGGAAACGAAGGTTTTACGTTTTGTGAAGGAATAAAGACAAGGTATTTCAGGGCGTTAAAGTTGAAGACCTCCGAGCTTTATCAAAGCTTGGAGGCTTATAGTTTCGAGTGATTGGTTTTCTAGGCTATTTGAGAGGATTTCCTAGAAGGAAAAAATTCAAGAAGTCCTTGGGACAGAAATAAAATTTTAAAAATTTTCTGATTGTAACGGAATGCAGTGGTTAGTAAATGCTGCAATAGCGTTTCATAAGTGTCGAAATTCCATATACTTCGCTGCTGACGCAGCGAAGGGAACTTCAGGAGGGAGAGAGGAATCGGCGGTTTTACTGTCGATTCCTCTCTCCCTCCAAAAGGATTTTCGCGCCGGAGGCGTGGGAAACCCCTCAACTTGCTGATTTTTATAGATTTTTTTTCTTTCACCGCAAAACATTACAATCAGCAAATTTTATTTCTGTCCGAAAGCTCCTTTTGGGGAGTTTTTATGCCATGAGGGCATTCCGAAAAGTAGAGTTATGTCCCATTTTGATCCTAAAGCAAAATCGGATCAAATATAAATAACTGATTATCATAGCTTTAAATTTGACAAATTGTATTGTCTCTCAGGTTTTCGGAGTACATAAGGCAATCGCAAGAAAGCTAGACTTTGTTGATTCGTTGATCTGTTTATTGCACAGATTCCCTTGATTCTACTTTTTTTGGTCAATGATTACCAGTTAAACAAATAAACATATCAACATTATAAACAAAGAAAAATTTCTTGTGATTGCCCTATCGGAGTACACTCCTGCAATAAAAATTCCCCAAAAAGTGTGTGGGAATGAACTGAAGACTAATTTTCTGTTTTGGCAGCAGTAAAAGTGATTGATAGTTGCATCTCTATCCGACTTCGCCTAATTCAAATATTGCCTCAAGATTCTAGCGGTATTCATCACCGCAGGCGATTTGAATAGTTCTCTATGGCGACCTTCTGAGACTTCCACATCCATTCCTCCTTTTATCAACTTTGACCAGACTTCCAAATGAAATTCTTTTCCGTCTTGTGTATTGAACTGGCTACTTCGTAGAAATAAGATGCTGCCATCATAGGGTTGCCAACGGTAATCAAGGTACATCTGACTAAGCTTATCACGCACTTTTTCTAAGTCCTTATTATCACTTTCACTTAGAAATAAGCGTTGAAGCAATTGTTTGCTTTTCTTTTTACCCTGACTGAATAAACTCTTTGTCAAAGAAATATTTCCACGTTTCAAAGCGGCAAGCGAAGGAGAGGAATCTACAATAATTAGCAAGGGAGTAAGTTCGCCTGACTGCTTAAGTTGTTTCGCAATTTCGAAGCAGACCGCATTACTGAAACAAAAGCCGAGTATGTTGTATCGACCGTTTTTTTGGATTTTCTTCATTTCTTGGAGATAGAAAGTTGCCATTTCTTGGATGTTCGAGTGTGGCATTTCTTCTCCATTTAGGCCTTGTGGCTGAATGGCGTAAACGGGACGATCATCATTGAGTTGTTGGGCTAATTCGTTGTAGAAAAAAACGTGTCCTTGTCCTGCGTGAAAACAAAACAAAGGGTCTTTGCTGCCGTTGGCTTTTAGGGGCACAAGTGAAGACCAAGTATTTTCCGCGTCTTCGGATAATTTGGTAGATAATTGTTGGATAGTACGATGTTTTAAAAGCAGAATGGGCGGTAGCTTTTTATTAAAAACCGTATTGATTTTAGAAAACATTCGGACCGCTAGCAAAGAGGTTCCACCCAATTCGAAGAAGTCATCGGTGGTTTGTATAGGAGCGATGCCCAAAATACTTTCCCAGATTTGGGTCAGTTGTAGTTCCGTTTCGTTAGTGGGGTTATTGTACTCGCTTGGTATTGCTGCTGGAGTTATTGAGGAGACAGTAGTTGTTCTTGAAGGAGCATCACTCAAGATAGAAAGTAAGCTTTTTAATGTACTAGCTTTGGTGACTTTTTCTTCCAACGATAGTAGCAAATGGCGTAGGTTTTGCGTCAACCAATCTATTTGTTCTGCCTTAATTTGTGGATCAAAATATCGAAAGACAAACTCCATCTCTTTGCCTGGTAGAACAATCAAAGTTAATGGAAAAGTAGTAGTCAAATCGCCTTCAAAGTCTCGAACCAATATATTGCCACCGCCCAAATTTTCCCAAGGATAGTTTTGTACAACCAAAAGTGTATCAAATAATTTGCTGTAATCTTTGATGGCTGCCCAAGACAGAATTTGTTCTAAGGACACATGCTCAATTGACCTGGCCGCAGTGCCTGCTTTTTGCAACTTAGTCAAGTAATCAAAAAATGAATCTTCTTCCGCTAAACGGATGCGAATAGGAAGTGCATTGGTGAATAAACCAACCATTTTTTCCATGTTTGGTAAGTGCGCCGAACGTCCTGAGACGGTATTGCCAAATGCAAAGTCTTTTTCATCTAGTAGTTGAGCTAAAACCAAAGACCAAGCAGCTTGTAAAAGTGTATTGAAAGTGGCTCGATATCGTCTTGCTAGGTTTTGTAGTTTTTCAGATTGATCGGAAGAGAGACGGAAAGCACGTTGTTGAACTTTCTTCTTTACTGTATTGTGCTTTGCTAGTAACTTGGGACGAAAGCCTTCTAAATGCTGCTTCCAAAAGGCGGCAGCAGTGGCAATCTCTTGTTTTTTGATCCAAGCTAAGTAAGATTTATGAGAAGGAATACTTTCAAAAGTAGGATGCACTTTTCGGTATCGCGCATCATATACCTCAAATACATTTTGAAGAACGATGGCCGCCGACCAACCATCTAAAAGAATGTGGTGAGAAGTCCAAAGAAAGTAATGTGCTGTCTCGTTCAGTTGTATCAAATAAAAACGCGAAATCACCGCTTTATTGAAGTTGAGCTTCTTCTTTTTGTCTCGCGCTAGTAGTGCTTCTATTTGTTTTGTTTGTCCCTCCTGATCTAATGTACGCCAATCTTCGATTTGCCAATTCATATTTGCTTCTGGACGAATCAACTGTACAGGTTCTGCCACTTTTTCCCAATGAATAGAACTCCGCAAAGCTTCATGCCGACGAATTACTTCTTGCCAAGCATCCTGAAAAAGCGGTACATTTAGATTGCCTTCCAGCTTACATTGAATTTGTATTAAGCCTTGGTCTTCCTCTTCCAAAAGACTATGAAAAAGCAAAGCGCGCTGCATAAAGCTCAGTGGGAAAATACCCTCTATCTTAGGTCTATTTTTTTTCATGTTTGCTGGTGTCTGACTCTCTTTTGGGGATGGACAAAGTTTTTTATTTTAGACTGAGACCGAACAGATTGAACGCCTGCCTGACCGTAATTGAAAGAATTAAAATAGTCCGGGCAGGGATTTTTCGATGCGCAACTAACTACTCGGTGACCACTTCCCGTTCTCTATGATATATGCAATTTTTTTGATAACTCGATCAATAAAATCAGCGATAAAGTCATCTACGGGCATATCTATTCCAAATATACGTTCCACAAACCAATAGAGGGAAATGACGATAAGTAAAATTGATCCATAAAGGAGAATTTTGGGATAGATACTAGTATTTCTAAGGAAATAAAGAATAGGGAAAATAGCTAGAATAATGGTCATTTGACCCAATTCGACTCCAAGATTGAAGCCCAAAAGAGAATAAACCATATACTCTCCTTTCAGGCCTACTTCTCCTAGTACACTTGCAAATCCGAAGCCATGAAAAAGTCCAAATCCGAATGCTAGAACAAGGGTTTCATTTTTGAAAAATGGTCGAATATTGTGGTAAGCAGCCAGCGCAATGGAGAGTGCAATGATGGCTTCCACCAAGAAGGAAGGCAAAGTAATAATTTGCAAAGCCGCCAAGCTCAAAGTAATCGTATGAGCGATGGTGAAAAGTGTTACAATTTTAAGAACATACCAGAGCGCAGGTCTAAAACGTTCGACGGGTATCCACTTACTTTTTGCAGACAGCTGATCTGGTGCTTTCCTGCGCACGACGGAGGGCAACAACAAAGCCAGAAGAAATAAAATATGATCTAGACCGATATAGATATGCCACATGCCGCTTTTTATCATAGCAATCAAGCCTTTCATAATCGAAGCATCCGTCAAGGAAAGTGTATCTTCTGTATTGCTGTCAGTAAAAATCATACTCACTAAAGATTCATTGTCGTGAATACCTGCCTTCCAGTTATAAGCTACTACAAACATTCCCTTATGATTCTTGTCTTTTGTTACGAGAAATTCATAGCGCACATCCAGTGCATCAGGAATGGAGCTCACATTTTCAAGCTCAAAATTAAACATAACAAAATAGCCTAATTCCAAATCCTGAAAATCAATATCAGTAAATCGAATAGGATGGTCGCCCAGACTAGAAGAGAAAGCTATTTTTTCTAATAAATGTGCTCGTATCTGCTCTAAATAAGGGGCTAAATCTGCCTCTGTGATACCTCGTTCTAGATCTAAACCAAGTGCTTTATTGAGATCATCAGTAGTGATTTCTACAATGCCTCCCATTGCATCTTCATAAACAGATAAAAAGATGTAGCTTTGATCAGGAGCATGAGCCTCTGTCCGTTGAGGTAAGCTCATCAACAAAAATCCAAATAGTAAATAGGTATATTTTAAGTAAAGACGCATGCTATTAAGTGAGTTTGTTTAATCGTTAACGCTTCTAGGAAAACTGAACCATTTCTTTAAAAATCGAACTGCGTTCTACCAGTTCATCGTAGCGACCTTCTGCCGTGATGACTCCATTTGACAATAGATAAATACGATCTGCGTACTTCACAGTAGAAAGCCGATGTGCGATGATGATGACCGTAGTTCCTCTTGAAATTTTTTGAAGGGCTTCGATCACGTTGTTTTCCGTTACATTATCAAGGGCACTCGTTGCTTCATCCAAAACAATGACACTTGGCTGCTGATAAAGGGCACGCGCCAATCCTAGCCGTTGCTTTTCGCCACCGCTCAAGCGCGTTCCTCTTTCCCCTACCGTCGTCTGATAGCCTTGCTCCAAGTCTTCTTCAATCAATTGGTCTATGCTCGCCACCCGAACGACTGCTTTAAGCAATGCCCAATCTATCTCTTCTTCTTGTGCTCCCAGTGCGATATTATTGGCTATGGTATCATCCATCAAAAATACTTCTTGTGGTACGTAGGCAATTCGATTTTGCCATTGTACTATATTTTCTGCTGTCACCTCTTCGTCATCTACTTTAATGCTACCTTCGGTAGGAAAAAGCAAACCTACTAAAAGATCAATCAAAGTCGTTTTACCAGAACCCGTTGAACCCACAAAAGCAACAGTCTGTCCTTTGGGAATTTCTAAGTTGATATTGGATAAGGTGGGTGTCTTTGAATCGTCGTAAGTGAAGCCAACTTGCTCAATGGAAATTCTTTTTTCAAAAGGCAATTGCTCGCTCGATCCCATTACATGGACCTTGTGATTGCTGAGGTGATTGAGGTCGTCGTATAGTTCTTGAAGGGCAGGAAAGTTGTGCTTGACTTTAGTGACTGCTGCATATACTTTTTGGATGGCAGGCAGTAATCGAAGTCCCGCAAAGGCATATAAACTTAAGATTGGCAATACACTTTGTAGGTCGCCAGCCGTTAAGATCATATAGATGGTGACGCCAATGATACCACCAAAAGCTAAAATCTCTAGCAAGTATTTAGGGGTCGTGGAGATAAGGTGAAAACGGGGCTGAATTGTGCTATGTTTCTTAGAAGCCCGTTCAAATTTTTTCATGAAAAAGCCTTGTACACCAAACACACGGATGGTTTTCAGACCCAAAAAAATCTCCTGCAAACTTAGGTATCTGGCGTAACTTGAAGTAATGCGGTCTTTTCCTAATGTTACCATTAACTGTTTACGGGTAAAGTAAATAATGGCGTAAGCGGTTGTTAAAATAGCGAAAACAGCAAGAGAAAGCAAAGGATTAATCGCAACTACCAAAGCAAAAATAACCAAGGTCATAAAGGCTTGTGAAATCACTTCTATCATTGGTATTAACACACTGGTCGTAACTTTACCTACTTCTTGCAATAGTTTTGTTTGAAGTTTACTGGTGTTTTGTTTGAGGAAAAATAGATAAGGTCGAGACAAATAAATAGCTAACAAATCATTGCAAAGTCGATGTGCAATGTCCCAAGCAATTTTTACTTGCAGCCAGCCCGTGAATATGGAGAATAAATTGACACCTGCCAAAAGAACAATGACCGCTACTCCAAGAGCAATGAGCATAGAATCAGGCGACTGGAAATCAAAAGATTCATAAAAATAATTCAGCCATTCATTCTTGAATATGGCTTCTTGGTCGGCAGCCAACTGCATGAATGGAAGGATAGAAGCAATACCTGCCACTTGCAGTAAAGCCATAATGATGACCGCTGCGCAGAGGAAAACCAATTTACGAATTTCCCTTTTCGTTAATATGAATAAGATTTTTTTGATCGTGTCAATGTTTAGGACTTGAGGAAAAGTTGAAAATTGGACTTAGAACATGTTTGGAGCAGGATTGAAGTGTAAATCAGTAGTTTACGGTTCCCGCCTAAGGCGTGAGGCGCGATAAACAAGCACACTTATTTGCACAAATTTATCCTGTTCGCAGGATACAAAAAGATAATGCTCCAAATAGGCTCTTAGGAACGAGGGATGAATAAACTGAGGTTCTTTGTGCGTCGTTCCTTAGATTCAGATCAATCGCAAGCAAATGTAGGAATATTTTTTGTCAGCCCTATTAAACAGATAACTTTTGATTTTAAAAGACGATAGAATGACGTACTAGATTCCTCCGTGTTGGGATTTATTTAAAATACTTGTAACTTGTGGTATGCAAAAATCTTTCACAAAAGAGCTGAGGGTGATTTGATTAGGCAAAGTGGGGAAAATAATTAGCCAGTTAGACCAGCTATTTTTTCTTTTAGAAACCTTAAAAAAATGCTTGTATAATGAATTGTGGAAGCACTCTTTTAAGGTTTCTAAAAGGATAAGGAGCGGTGTATAAATGGACAATCATTCCCATCCAGAAGGACTCCCAAAAACATCAACAGTTTCTCAGTCAGTCAAAAAAAACGAAAATCATGTTTCACAAGTACCAACTGTATTGGCTAGTGTTGGCTAGCCTATTTTTCTCCTGCCAAGAAGAAATCACAAAAGCACCTGACTATCCTTATTTTCCAACTGCCAGTCATTTGAATCCGAAAGTAGAGGGCTTTGAAGTGCAAAGCATACAAGAAGGGGAAGGCGAATGGCTATCAATCGCTAAAGACCCACAAGGACGTTTGCTGGTATCGCCACGTCGGGGTAATTTGCTACGCTTTACATTGCCCAAAGACAGCACCCAAAACTTGAAAATAGATACCTTGGATATTGGAGTGAATGATTGTCAGGGGTTGCTCTATGCCTACGGGCAACTTTATATGATGGGACAAAATATAGATACTATTCGAGGCGTGTATCGAGTGCCAGATACAGACGGAAAAGGGAATTACGGCACACCCATTTTGATGAAAGAAATCCCAAAAAATGGCGATCATTCTGGGCATACACTAGCACTTGGGCCAGAAGGCGCGATCTATTTTCTTTCGGGCAACGAAAATCGTCCGCCTAAAGGAGAAGGCGTTTCCTACGTCTATGAAGATTGGCGCAACGATCATTTGATGCCTTTAGCAAGCATTTTTGGGGTCAGCCAAACGCCACCAGGTGGCTATGTGTTGCGTACCGATTCCGTGGGCAGTCATTGGCAACTTCTGGCTTATGGTCTCCGAAATCCTTACGATATGTGCTTTAGCCCAGAAGGCGAATTGTTTACTTTCGATTCGGATATGGAGTGGGATTTCAATTTGCCTTGGTATCGCCCGACGCGCGTCAATCATTTGGTGTCGGGTGGTGATTATGCTTGGCGACAAAGTACTGCCAAACGCTTCGATTACTATCCCGATATTCTTCCTGCTTTAGAAGAATTTGGGCGTGGTTCACCGACTGCAACGCTCTTTGGTGCTGGAGCTGCTTTTCCTGAAAAATACCAGAAAGCACTTTTCTTAGGCGATTGGTCTTATGGCAAAATATACGCCATGCACTTAGAGCCAGACGGTGCAAGCTACCAAGCCTCATACGAGCCTTTCATCACAGGACAACCACTGAATATTACGGATATGATTGTCGGAGAAGACGGCGCGTTGTATTTTACGACGGGCGGAAATGGAACAGATACGGGTTTGTTCAGAGTGACTTATAATGGGGAGCAATCCGTAAAACAAGTAGAAAAAGCAGAAGCACCACATCCCAATTTGGTGTTGCGTCGTGAGTTAGAGCAATTTCACTTTTTGGAAGAACAAGCAGGTCTGTCTTTGGCATTGGAACACGTTGGTCACGAAGATCGCTTTGTCCGAAATGCCGCCAAAACCATTTTAGAACGAAATCGCCCTGAACTATGGTTGGAGGCTTTCCAGTCTGCTAACAATACGGATGCCGTAATGACGCTTACGACCGCGTTGATTCGTTCTGACTCGACCGATCAATACCAAAACTTGGTTTTTCAAAAGTTGGATGAACTAAACTATGCTAAGCTTGATGAAAAAGATCAATTGGGTATATTACGTTTGTACGCGCTGGCTTTGGTGCGCGCCCAATTGCTGCCGACTGAGAAAATCCCAGCGATCTACAATAAATTTATCTCCTTTTACCCAGCAGAATCAGATGACTTGAATAAGGAATTAAGTCGTTTGCTGGGTTTTCTAGCAAAAGAAAAAGGAGAAGGTAGCGAAATGATCGCCAAGACCTTCGATTTACTAGAATCTACTTCCGATCCCGTTCAATTTGTTCATTATCTGGAAATGATGCGATTGATTCCAAAAGGTTGGACTTTGGAGCAAAGAGGCGCGTATCGGCATTGGATGAAATACGCCAAAGCCAATTTAACGGGCGGTTCGCTCTTCAAATATTTTCTAACGGAGATAGAAAAAGAATTTGAAGCTACGATGAGCGAAGACGAGATCGCTTGGTTGGACAGCCACGAAGAACAGCCACTAAAAAAAGGATACGAAGGCCCAGTCAAACCCAAACCCAAAGTAGCGCAATCTGTTTTTGAACCTTCAGCAGTTTCCACCAATTGGAAAATGGAAGATTTGCAGTACGGTTTGGAATTGGTGAGTTCGCCCAGAGATGCTAGCATCCGCGACTTCAATCGAGGGCAAAAGATGTTTGCCAAAGGACAATGCTACAACTGCCACTACATGATTAATAAAGGCGGTGGTTTTGGTCCAGAAATGACATTGGCGGGCAATTCCTTTTCCGCTGAAGACCTTTTGATGGCAATTTTAGAGCCCTCCAAAGACATCAATAGCCGCTTTCAATCAACTGTTTTCAAAATGAAAGATGGTGGTCTTTTGGCAGGTCGAATGATGACTGAGGACAAAGAACGCTATGTCATTCAGGCTTCTTTCGATCCTGCGAGTACGCAAGAAGTACCGAAAAAAAGAGTCAAATCTTTTCACGAAGCGAATTATTCTGATATGCCAGCCGGTTTAATCAATTCGATGAGTCGAGAAGAGGTGATGGATTTATTGTACTTCATCATTCAAGTGGCCTCCAAAGGGGAAGAAAGTTTGGAAATAGGCGTTTTTGAAAACAAGGGTATTTTCGAGCAAGGCGATTCTTCACTGGTGGAAATGATTAATTTCAGCAAGCGAGGTGAAATCTACTACACTCTAGACGGCAGCGAGCCAGATGCTGCTTCGGAGCGATACGAAACGCCCTTTTTTGTTACTGAAAGTACCGTCATACGCGCAAAATCCATTGAAGGAATAGAAAGTAGCGAAATCGTTACGCGACAACTGCATGCGGTCAATCGAGAAGAAAATGGTTTGGAGTGGAAGCTCTACCGAGACGTACTAAAACCATTCCAGCTAGAAGACAATCGAAAAGCCGATGCCAGTGGCGTAGCTTACAGCTTCGATGTCCGCCCAATTGCGGAGGGAGAAAATAATTTTGAATTGCACTATGAGGGCTATTTAGAGATTGAAGAAGCAGGCGAATATACTTTTTATACCCAACAAGATGATGCGATGAAGTTCTACCTCGACGGACAATTGTTCATAGATGCTTCCAAGAAATGGTGGAAGAGCAGTGCCGATGATTCGATTTACTTGAGCGCAGGCAAGCATTCCATTCGAGTGGAATTTTTCGAGAATGTCGCTTCTGAATTTTTGGGAATACAGTACGAAAGCAATCGCCTTTCTAAAAGAGATATTCCTAGCGATCGCTTGTTTCGCAAACGGCAGAACATCTGAGATCAATAGTGATAAAATTGAATATACTTTTTGAAACCCGCCTGAATGAAACCAGTCCGAATGTAATTCAGACGGGCGGGCAGGCATTTAAGGGCAGCTACAGGGCTCTATCATGAAAATAAAATCAACGAAAAACATACTCGCCCTTTGCAGCTTTGCCCCACTTTCCCCTGTTCCCGCGCTGTCAGGCGCGGAAACCAAAGGCTCTAAATTTTTTATGAGAAAACCCTCAAGGCATTTAAGTAGTTGGACAATGTTTAGGTCACATTTAGCGTGCCATCGCCTCACGCCTCACGCCTAAGGCGGACACGGTAAGGCGGACACAGTTCGGCTCGGCGCGCAGAAGAGGTTTGGAGGGCAGACAAAATATAAGATGTTGTTTTACAGCATTTTATATTTTGTCTGCCCTCCAAGACCACCACGAGACAGCGAGCGCTGCAAGCGCGATGCTGCCGAGTACAATAGTAGCTTAATTTTGTCTAACTACTTATCTTTGCAGTTCATTATCCAATAGCGAAGAATATGCGGAAAAAGAAAACAACGGAACAGCCAACTATTACTTTACCTGCTTGGTGGACGAATAGCCGCTTGCATGCTTTGGTCATCTTTGTTTTTTGCGTCGCGCTCTACGCTAATACGATTGGACACGAATACACGCAGGATGATGCTATTGTCTTATACGACAATATGTTCACAACGGAGGGCGTGAGTGGTATCAAAGGCTTACTGACCAAAGATACTTTTTTCGGTTTTTTTAAGGTGGAAGGCAAAGAAAATCTGGTGCAAGGCGGTCGCTATCGTCCTTTGACGCTGATTCAATTTGCGATAGGCTGGGAGATGTTTGGCGATCAGCCGTGGTGGTTTCATTTGGTGAATATTTTGTGGTATGCCCTCTGCTGCGTTATGGTCTATTGGTTGTTGTTGCGACTATTAAATCAATACAGTTCTCAGCTTTATATCTATTTTATTGCATTGGGTACGGCACTTTTATTTGCGGCGCATCCTATTCATGTAGAAGCCGTTGCTAACATCAAAGGGCGCGACGAAATTATGACGATGTTGGGTAGTCTGGCGGCACTTTATTTCGCGCTGCGCGCCTACGATGAAAAGAAAGATAGCTTCCAAATCATTGCATCGGCACTTTTCTTTCTCGCGCTGTTGGCAAAGGAAAATGCCATTACTTTTTTAGCAGTCATTCCTTTGAGTTTCTTTGTTTTTCGCCGATTGTCGGTGGGCAATAGTCTGCTGCGCACTTGGCCTTTTTTGGCGACTACTTTGATCTATCTAGCAATTCGTTTTTCGGTGCTTGGTTTTGCAATGGGAGAAGCCTCTGATGAATTGATGAACAATCCTTTCCTGAAATTGGAAGGTAGTAATTGGGTGCCTTTTAGCTTCGCAGAGTGGTCAGCTACGATCACATTCACACTCGGAAAGTACATTCAATTATTGGTCTTTCCACATCCCCTTACCCACGACTATTATCCGCGCGAAGTGGACATTATGAGTTGGGGCGATTGGCAGGTTTTGCTCAGTTTTGCGATCTATGCAGCGGCTGTTTTTTATGCTTTGATTCGCTTACCCAAACGAAATCCGATTAGCTACGGTATCCTGTTTTTTATTATTACGCTTTCCATTGTTTCCAATATTGTTTTTCCAATCGGTACGAATATGGGCGAGCGATTCATGTTTGTGCCTTCCTTGGGTTTTTGTTTCATTGCCATGCTTTTGCTGTGGCGATTGGGCAAAAAAATGTCTAAGGTAAAACGCATTTCTAATGCCAAACAAATTCGAGTGCCGCTAGCCATTGTGGGAGTCGTCGTCTTGCTTTTCACTGCCAAAAGCTTCACTAGAAATTTTGTTTGGAAGGATAATTTTACGCTCTTCACGACGGATGTTTATACGTCCTCGAACAGCGCTAAAATCCAAAATTCAGCGGCGGGTGCTTTGCTAGAAAAATCTATTGAAATCGCAAATGAGCAAGAACGCCTAGCTATGGCAGAACGTGCGAAAGGACATGCCGAAAAAGCCATTCAAATACATCCGACTTACAAAAACGCTTATCTGCTGCTGGGCAATGCCCACAATTATTTACGCAATTTCGATGCGTCGATAAAAGCCTACGAAACCGCCTTGCAATTGGATAGCGATTATCAAGAAGCACTCAATAATTTAGCCATTGCTTATCGAGAAGCAGGGCGTTACTATGGTGAAAAACTGGGCGATGCCAATAAATCCATTCAGTACTTAACCAAAGCACAGCAAATGCGCCCCAATGAAATGGAAATATTGCGGTTGCTGGGCATTGCTTATGGCGTCAGCGGACAGACTGGCAAAGCCATAGAAATCCTAGAAAAAGCCATTCAAATTGATCCAAACAATGCTAGTCTTTTGTACAATTTAGG
>JBCCRX010000127.1:0-15524 GCA_039201015.1 Bacteroidota bacterium
CCCAAATTTTTGAGAATTATCGCGAACTAATACAAGGCGCGAAGAAGGAAGATAGCCTGTGTTACCTGACTGATGAGCAAGGCAGTAGTAGTTTGGGAGAAAATTAAAAATGGGTAGGGTATTTTTTACAAGTTCCCTAAAAGGCTTTTTTAAAGTAAATGAAACATCAAATAAGTAAAAAAACCTGTCGATTGGTCTGTTTCTATTCGTGCATTCGTGGCAAAAAAATCTTTTTAGGAGCGCGCCCAAAAAATTATACAAATAATTAAACTTAGCTTTCCTTTTAAAAAGAAAAAGCATATCTTTGCACTCGCTTTTCAAAAAGCTGTTCTTTGAATCGTAAAACGAATTGAAATACAGTAGTATTCCTTTTTGAGGTACAACTACATTTTTCATTCATTTACAATTGATAGATGCCAGTGTAGCTCAGTTGGCCAGAGCAGCTGATTTGTAATCAGCGGGCCGGGGGTTCGAATCCCTCCACTGGCTCTTTATTGTTTTTCTAGCTGATAACTAATAGCCAACGGCTACCAGCTAGAAAGGGGGTGCGCCGGAGTTGGAGAGCCGGGCCAGACTGTAAATCTGGTGTCTATGACTGAATAGGTTCGATTCCTATCACCCCCACATTGGCTATCGGCTTTTGCCATTGGCTATTAGTAAGGCTTACCAACAGCTAGTTGCTAATAGCGAACAGCCAAATAAGCGGGAGTAGCTCAGTTGGTAGAGCATCAGCCTTCCAAGCTGAGGGTCGCGGGTTCGAGTCTCGTCTCCCGCTCTGTTGAAAAGTCAGATAAAATTAAATTTCCTTACAAGGAAGTTTACGCTTGAAGTGCAAGCATATTGATGTGAGCTTCTTTCGTTGAAATGCGCATCATCTGCCAATGTAGCTCAGGGGTAGAGCACTTCCATGGTAAGGAAGGGGTCGTAGGTTCAAATCCTATCATTGGCTCAAACATCTGTTCTTTGAGAATCTTCACGAAATGAATTGTTTATCGCTTTCGCTATTTGCGTGGATTCAATTTGGGTGGTGTTGATTCTTATCAGTTTACAATAATTTTATTCAATAAATCTTCAAGAATACAAAATAGTTCACAATGGCAAAGGAGACTTTTGATCGGTCAAAACCGCACTTAAATATCGGTACAATTGGTCACGTTGACCACGGTAAAACAACCCTAACTGCTGCTATCACCTACGTATTAGCGGAGAAAGGACTAGCAGAAAAAACTGATTACGATAAAATTGATGGTGCGCCAGAAGAAAAAGAGCGTGGTATCACTATCAACACAGCACACGTAGAATACCAAACGGCTAACCGTCACTACGCGCATGTTGACTGTCCTGGTCACGCGGATTACGTGAAAAATATGGTAACGGGTGCTGCTCAAATGGACGGTGCCATTTTGGTGGTAGCGGCAACGGATGGTCCTATGCCACAAACACGTGAGCACATCTTATTAGCACGTCAGGTAGGTGTTCCTAAGATTGTTGTTTTCATGAACAAAGTGGATTTGGTGGATGACGAAGAAATGTTGGAATTGGTGGAGATGGAAGTTCGTGAATTACTAGATACTTATGAATTCGACGGCGATAATGCTTCTGTTATTCAGGGTTCTGCCTTAAAAGCCTTAGAGGGTGATGAAAGTGCTCAAAACGCAATTATGGAGTTGATGGATGCTTGCGATAGCGACATTCCAGAGCCAGAGCGCTTGGTAGATCAACCTTTCTTGATGCCTATTGAGGACGTGTTCTCTATCACAGGTCGTGGTACAGTTGCAACGGGTCGTATTGAGCGTGGTGTCATCAATGTAGGTGATCCAGTGGAAATCGTTGGTATGATGGCAAAAGATGAAAAACCTTTAACTTCCACTGTGACGGGTGTGGAGATGTTCCGTAAGTTGCTAGATCGTGGAGAGGCAGGTGATAATGCGGGTATTTTACTACGTGGTATTGATAAAGAAGCCATCAAGCGTGGAATGGTGATTTGTGCACCTAAATCTGTAATGCCACACATGAAATTCAAATGTGAGGTATATGTATTGGGTAAAGACGAAGGAGGTCGTCATACACCATTCTTTAATGGCTATCGTCCTCAATTCTATTTCCGTACAACGGATGTGACGGGCGATGTACATTTGCCAAAAGATGTAGAAATGGTGATGCCTGGCGATAATGTGACGCTAGAAGTTCACTTGATTAACCCAATTGCAATGGAAAAAGGATTGCGCTTTGCGATTCGTGAAGGTGGTCGTACCGTTGGTGCAGGTCAGGTGACTGAAATTATTGAATAAAGGAAGCCGTATTCTTCGGTTTTTTGAATAAAGTAGAAAAGGAGTTTCGGGCATTGATCTGAAACTCCTTATTCATCTTAGAGTAATACATACAATCCCGAACTAGCTCAAGCAACCTCAAACAAAAATGATCTTTACGGGCATAGCTCAGTTGGTAGAGCGACGGTCTCCAAAACCGTAGGTCGTGGGTTCAAGCCCTACTGCCCGTGCTTTTACTAAAGAATGATAACAAATGGAACTATGAGCTCCTTTGTTACATCATTCATCATCTATAGCAATAGCAATGGATTCAATTATTCTATACATCAAAGAAAGTTACAACGAACTTGTTTACAAAGTAACTTGGCCCAACTGGAAAAGCCTTCAAAGCAATACGATCCTTGTGATTATAGCTTCGTTGATATTCGCAGGCATCATATTCGTGATGGACTTTGTTGCTAAAAATGGTCTGAATATATTTTACGATCTATTCCAATCCTAGGCTAAAAAACAATTGCGCAATGACGAAAGAAGGACTAAAGTGGTACTCCCTTAGAGTTATCAGCGGTAAAGAAAAAAAGATCAAAGAACGTATTGATCAAGAGATACAGCGCAGTGGTTGGCAAGATTTTGTGACGCAGGTTTTAGTGCCGACCGAAAAGGTGTATAAAATCAGGAGTGGTAAAAAAGTAGTGTCAGAAAGAAATATTCTGCCTGGCTATATTCTAGTGGAGGCAAATCCTGAAAAGTTCTCTGGTGAAATTATTCAATCTATTGCGAATGTTCCCAATGTGATTCACTTTTTGGGCAAATCAAAACCCATTCCAATGCGCGAATCCGAAGCGAATCGTATGCTAGGAAGAGTAGATGAATCGCAAGACGCTGGAGAAGCATTGATAGAGCCATACATTGTTGGAGAAACCATCAAAATTATAGATGGACCTTTCAACGAATTTGTGGGAGACATTCAAGAGGTGAATGAAGAGAAGAAAAAGTTAAAAGTAATCGTAAAGATTTTCGGACGAGGAACAGAAGTGGAGCTCAATTTTATGCAGGTAGAAAAGCAGCAGTAGGAAATAGACAGAATTGTGTTGATCAGCAATTCAATAAATCAACAAAAAGTATAAAATGGCAAAAGAAGTCGAAACGTTTATCAAGTTGCAGGTGAGAGGAGGACAAGCCAATCCAGCACCACCAGTCGGTCCTGCATTGGGTGCGAAAGGTGTCAATATCATGGAATTTTGTAAGCGTTTTAATGCTAAGACGCAAGAGCAGCAAGGCAAAGTACTTCCTGTTGTAATCACGGTATTCAAAGACAAATCCTTCGAATTCGTCATTAAGACGCCACCAGCAGCTGTCCAATTACTGGAAGCAGCTAAGATTAAAAAAGGCTCTCCAGAATCCAATAGAAACAAAGTAGGTTCGGTCACTTGGGATCAGATCAAAGCAATTGCGGAAGATAAAGCACCAGATTTAAACTCTTTCAAAATAGAATCTGGCATGAAAATGATCGCTGGGACTGCTCGAAGCATGGGACTGACAGTTTCTGGTACGCCTCCTTGGAATACACCTACCGTGGATGAAGAGGTGGCTGATGCCTAGTACAAGAAGAAAGCTTATCCCAAAAAATAAACGGTAGAATAAATTTGATGCACTATTAAAAATCAAAGAGTTATGAGAATAATTTATCAAACTTCGAAAATTTGACAAATTTATACATTCACAAAAAACTGATTATCAGCTATTTAATTCTTATGCGAGTAAGGGGTAAAAGATTTAAGTGCTGACAAACAGCGTTTAGATTTGCTAAATTTTCAAAATTTAGTAAACCTTCACGTTGAGCCTTAGAATTAAGGATAAAATTTCACGCGTCATTCGCATTAATTCTTTAGTAAGGATAATCATAACGCATCAACTCTAATAATATTCAAAAGGGAGTCTATTTGAAATAATGAAAATAGACGCTAGCACCTTAAATTTTATACATAATGGCTAAAGTTTCTAAGAAAAGAGCGGCTGCCAACGCTAAAGTTGACAGCAGTAAGCTCTACTCACTACAGGAAGCCATGTCTTTGGTGAAAGAAGTCAATCTCACCAAATTCGATGCTTCCGTTGATGTCCACGTTCGTTTGGGCGTCGATCCACGAAAAGCGGATCAAGCAATTCGGGGCACCGTAACACTTCCTAATGGTACGGGTAAAACCAAAAGAGTTTTGGTATTCTGTACCCCGGACAAAGAGACCGAAGCAAAAGAAGCAGGCGCAGATTTTGTAGGTCTGGATGAATTAATTCAAAAGATACAAGGCGGTTGGACGGATTTTGACGTTGCCGTAGCTATGCCACAAGTAATGGCAAAAGTAGGTCGCATCGGTAGAGTATTAGGACCACGTGGTTTGATGCCAAATCCCAAAACAGGTACAGTGACACCCAATATTGCTGATGCGATTAAGGATGTGAAAGGTGGAAAAATCTCTTTCCGTGTTGATAAATACGGCATCATTCATGCTTCTATCGGTAGAGTCTCTTTTACTCCAGATAAGCTGGCGAGCAACGCAATGGAACTGCTTACGACGCTTAACAAAATGAGACCGTCTTCGGCAAAAGGAACATACATGAAGTCCATTACCGTTGCCAGTACCATGAGTCCAGGCATCAAAGTAGATTCGAAATCAATTAAATAATCTACACTTCTAAGTAATACGATCGTTTAGAGGCTGTGCATGAATGACTTATTCAAATAAACAGCCCAACGAATAAGCAAATACTTAACAGTGTTCAATCATAAAATAAAATGACCAAGACACAAAAAGCAGAAGCGGTAGAAGTGTTGAAGGGCAAATTTGCCAGCACAGATTTCTTCTACATCACAGACGCTTCGACCCTCACCGTTGCGGAAGTAAGTAAACTTCGTGCCTTGTGCTACGAGAAAGGCGTGGAAATGAAGGTGGTAAAAAACACCTTGGCGCGCAAGGCACTAGAGCAGAGTGCAGCGGAGAAAAATTACGAAGGGCTCTACGAAGCACTAAAAGGGCCGACTGCGCTACTTTTCACGGATACCGCAAATGCCCCTGCTAAACTAATCAAAGAATTTCGCAAAAGTCACGAGCGTCCAATCGTGAAAGCAGCTTATATTGATTCTTCTGTATATGTAGGGGATGATCAGCTAGATGCACTGACCAAGATCAAGTCGAAAGAAGAATTATTGGGCGAATTGGTGACTTTATTACAATCTCCTATGCAAAACCTTTTGGGTGCGCTGGATTCTGGCAAAACCAATCTAGCAGGCTTGTTGAAGGCTTTGTCCGAAAGGGAGGAGGAATAGAAATTGGTGATTTGATGAATTGTTTATTTGGTGATTCGATTAAACAGATCACCAGATAAACAGATCACCAATAAGCAAATTTGGCTTCCAAGTTTACGCATAATATAATTATCGTACAGCGTACTAGCCTCTTATGGCAACATACGCAATTAAAAATTTAATCAAATGGCTGTAGATTTAGGTGCACTTGCCGAACAATTAGTAGAACTCAAAGTAAAAGAGGTAAGTGAGTTATTGGATATAATGAAAGACAAGTATGGCATAGAGCCTGCTGCTGCTGCGGTAGCCGTCGCTGCTGGCCCTGGTGGTGGAGGTGGTGAAGAAGCTGCTGCGGAACAAACAGAATTCGATGTAATCTTGAACTCTGCTGGTGCTGCTAAACTAAAAGTAGTGAAAGAGGTGAAAGGATTATTAGGCATCGGATTGAAAGATGCGAAAGCATTGGTGGATGCTGCGCCTGGACCTGTAAAGGAAGGTGTATCCAAAGAAGAAGCAGAAAGTATCAAAGCTGCTTTGGAAGGTGTTGGTGCGGAAGTAGAATTAAAGTAGATCGCTATATCGGATTCATTCCGATTGATATATTTTATGAAGGCTTAACAGATAGTTCGCTACTTGTTAAGCCTACTCTTCTATATACACAAAAACAATTTTAATGGCTTCTAACTAAAAAATCAAAATAATTCGCCCCCTTTTTGAACCATAAGATTATAAGGGCTGTTACCTTAGGTAGTTTTTACATCACTATATGGCGAATAGCTTTAGAAGCAAAAATCTTAAATGCACTTTTAGTTAGTATCTCGTAGCGGTACTAGTTAAAGGTGCTATTGTCGTTTATAGTGGTCTGGAAAACCTCAAAAAGACATAAAACCCTATGTTTTAAACCAGTCTTGATAAAGCACTGTGTTTGGATTTGATGAAGCCTCAAGCGGTTTCATTAGATCATTTAACTCAGCATAGACGATTGAGACGTATTCTTTCATGCTTGTTGCAAAAATACTAACAGTAGATGACTTCATCCATCGGTACTTTGACTGCTGAACAGAAGAGATTCAATTTTGGAAAATCGAGGGTAATTGCAGATTATCCAGATTTTCTAGAAATTCAGCTAAAGTCTTTCAAAGAATTCTTCCAATTAGAAACGACGCCAGAGAACAGAATGAACGAAGGACTGTATAGGGTATTTCAGGAGAACTTCCCTATCACAGATGCTCGAAATATATTCGTTCTAGAATTTTTAGATTATTTCGTTGATCCGCCGCGCTACACCATTGAGGAGTGTATGCACCGAGGTTTAACGTACAGTGTTCCGCTAAAGGCAAAATTGAGATTGTCCTGTAACGACGAAGAACACGTTGATTTCCAAACGATCGTACAAGATGTCTTCTTGGGGAATATCCCGTATATGACGCCCAAAGGTACATTCGTCATAAATGGTGCGGAGCGTGTTATTGTTTCTCAATTGCATCGTTCACCAGGCGTATTTTTCGGACAGAGTTTCCACCCCAATGGTACAAAAATTTATTCTGCAAGAGTGATTCCTTTCAAGGGCGCTTGGATGGAGTTTGCAACGGACATCAATACGGTGATGTACGCTTACATTGATCGTAAGAAAAAATTCCCAGTCACGACTTTGATGCGCGCGATTGGTTTTGATACGGACAAAGCAATTTTGAGCATTTTTGGCTTGGCGGATGAAGTGCAAGCAGATCGTGCTTCTTTGGAAGGATCAATTGGTCGTAAGTTGGCGGCGCGTGTCTTGCGCTCTTGGGTAGAAGATTTCGTGGACGAAGATACGGGCGAGGTAACTACCATGGAGCGTATTGAGATCATTTTGGAGCGTGATGTGGTGTTGGATGAGGATAACATAGAAATGATACTCGACGCAGAAGTGGAAACGGTTATCTTGCAGAAGGAGGATATAGAGGACGACTACTCCATTATATATAATACTTTGCAGAAAGACCCTTCTAGTTCAGAACTAGAAGCGGTTCAATATATCTACAAGCAATTGCGTGGAACAGAGCCACCCGATGATGAAACGGCTCGCGGTATTATAGATAAACTGTTCTTCTCCGATAAGCGATACAATTTAGGAGAAGTCGGTCGCTATAAAATCAACAGAAAATTACCACTGACCGTTTCTACAGAGACCTTGGTATTGACCAAAGAAGACATCATTGAGATTGTCAAGTATTTGGTGAAGTTGATGAATCAAAAGGCAGAAATTGATGATATTGACCACTTGAGCAACCGTCGAGTACGTACCGTAGGAGAGCAATTGTATGCGCAATTTGGCGTAGGTTTGGCTCGTATGGCGAGAACGATTCGGGAGCGAATGAATGTGCGAGACAATGAAGTCTTTACACCGATTGATTTGATCAACGCGAGGACGCTTTCTTCCGTTATCAATTCCTTCTTTGGAACGAGCCAGTTGTCACAATTCTGCGATCAGACCAATCCGCTTTCCGAAATTACGCACAAAAGAAGAATCTCCGCGCTAGGGCCTGGAGGACTTTCCAGAGAAAGAGCGGGTTTTGAAGTACGTGATGTGCACTATTCTCACTATGGACGACTTTGTACGATTGAGACGCCAGAAGGTCCGAATATTGGATTGATTTCTACGCTCTGTGTACACGCGAAAGTGAATAAAATGGGATTCTTAGAAACACCTTATCGTCAAGTAGATGAAGGTACAGTGGACCTAAAGAACCCAATTCAATATTTGTCCGCAGAAGGAGAAGATTATAAACGAATTGCGCAAGCCAACGCACCAGTGAGTGAAACGGGCGCATTTGAATCAGATCGAATCAAGTGTAGAGAACACGGTGATTTTCCTGTTCTAGCACCAGAGGAAATCGAATATATGGATGTCGCGCCCAATCAAATTGTGGGTGTTTCGGCTTCCATGATTCCTTTCCTAGAAAACGATGATGCGAACCGTGCCTTGATGGGCTCGAATATGCAGCGTCAGGCAGTGCCGCTATTGCGTCCGAGTTCACCGATTGTTGGAACGGGTCTGGAAGGCAAAGTGGCGCGAGACAGTCGTATGATGATTAACTCGGAAGGTGAGGGAATCGTGGAGTATGTGGATGCCAATGAAATTGTGATTCGCTACGATAGAAATGAAGAAGAACAATTGGTTTCCTTTGAGGATAACGTAAAATCTTATCCATTGATTAAGTTCCGCCGAACCAATCAAGGAACTTGTATCAACTTGAAGCCAATTGTGCAGAAAGGAGAGCGCGTGACACAAGGACAAATCCTTTGCGACGGTTACGCAACTGAAAAAGGAGAGCTGGCATTGGGTCAAAACCTGAAAGTGGCTTTCATGCCGTGGAAGGGCTATAATTTTGAGGATGCGATCGTACTTTCGGAGCGCGTAGTAAGAGACGATATTTTCACTTCACTGCATATCGAGCACTTTGAATTGGATGTGCGGGACACGAAATTGGGAGAAGAAGAATTGACCAATGACATTCCCAATGTTTCAGAAGAAGCAACGAAAGACTTGGATGAAAATGGTATCATCCGAGTGGGTGCTTGGGTAAAAGAAGGTGATATTTTGATCGGTAAGATTACACCAAAAGGGGAATCTGATCCGACGCCAGAAGAAAAGCTTTTGCGGGCTATCTTTGGGGACAAAGCAGGTGATGTAAAAGATGCTTCTATGAAAGCACCACCTTCTACTAAAGGCGTTATCATTGACAAACAATTGTTTTCTCGCGCGAAGAAAGACAAAGTACAAAAAACGTCTGAGAAAAATCAGTTGGAAGAGCTAGACGATCAGCATGCGATTTTGATGAACGAGTTGAAAACCATTCTGATTGATAAGTTGCTGGTTCTTTTGAAAGGGAAAATTTCTCAAGGCGTAAAAAGTATTTACAGCGAAATATTGATTCCAGAAGGAACGACTTTCGATCAGCAATTGCTTCGTGAGATAGACTACACGACCGTTGATTACAGCAATTGGACGGATGAAGATCATACCAATGACTTGATTGCCAAGCTCTTGCACAATTATACGATCAAGGGTAATGCAGAAATAGGTCGCTACAAAAGAGAGAAATTCAACATCAGCATTGGGGATGAGTTGCCAGCAGGCGTATTAAAATTGGCGAAGGTCTATATGGCGAAGAAGCGTAAGCTGAAAGTAGGCGATAAATTGGCGGGTCGTCACGGTAACAAAGGAATTGTGGCTCGTATCGTTCGCTTGGAAGACATGCCTTTCTTGGATGATGGAACACCCGTTGATATTGTACTCAATCCACTCGGTGTACCTTCTCGTATGAACATCGGTCAGATTTTTGAGACCGTATTGGGTTGGGCAGGTGAACGTCTCGGTATGAAATTTGGAACGCCTATTTTCGACGGAGCAACCATGGATGAAATCGAAGGCTACATCCAAAATGCGGAACTACCAAGTTTGGGACAAACCTACTTGTTTGACGGGGAAACGGGTAATCGCTTCCACCAGCAAGCAACTGTAGGAGTGATCTACATGCTGAAACTGTCTCACATGGTAGATGATAAAATGCACTCTCGTTCCATTGGCCCATACTCTTTGATTACGCAGCAGCCCTTGGGTGGTAAAGCACAATTTGGTGGACAGCGTTTCGGAGAGATGGAAGTTTGGGCACTCGAAGCCTTTGGTGCATCCAATATTTTGCAAGAGCTTTTGACCATTAAATCCGATGATATCAATGGTCGTGCGAAAGCCTACGAAGCGATTGTAAAGGGTGATCCACTACCGATGCCAAATATTCCAGAGTCGTTCAATGTATTGATCCACGAATTGCGTGGATTGGCCTTGGATGTGAAATTTGATTAAAACGAAGTATTAGGTGTTAGGTATTAAGTATTAAGTGCGCAAACGTGCTTACTACTTAATACCTGATACCTATTACCTAATACTATACAACATATGCCATTTAAAAAGCAAGACCGAGTTCAGAGTCAAAACTTTGAGAGCATCACCATTAGTCTGTCTTCTCCCGATGACATATTGGAACGCTCTTATGGAGAAGTATTGAAACCAGAAACCATTAATTACCGCTCCTACAAACCAGAACGAGATGGCTTATTTTGTGAGCGCATCTTTGGACCCGTAAAAGACTATGAATGTTACTGTGGAAAGTACAAGCGTATTCGCTACAAAGGGATCGTTTGTGATCGTTGTGGGGTAGAAGTAACGGAAAAGAAAGTGAGAAGAGAGCGCATGGGGCATATCAAATTGGTCGTGCCTGTGGTGCATATTTGGTTCTTCAAATCACTGCCCAATAAGATTGGTTATTTGCTAGGACTGTCTTCTAAGAAGCTGGAAACGATCATCTATTACGAAAGATATGTCGTGATTCAGCCAGGGATCAAGGCGCAGGATGGCGTGGCAAAAATGGACTTGCTGACGGAAGAAGAGTACCTAGATATGCTGGACACGATTCCAGCAGAAAATCAGTCTTTGCCAGAAGAAGACCCAAATCGCTTTATGGCAAAAATGGGAGCAGATGCCGTTCGCGACTTATTGATGCGTCTGGATTTAGATCAATTATCTTATGATCTGCGTCACCAAGCTGCGAATGAAACCTCTCAGCAACGTAAATCGGAAGCCTTAAAGCGTCTGCGTGTAGTAGAAGCTTTCCGCGATGGGCAAACGCGTATTGAGAACAATCCAGAGTGGGCAATTATTCAATATTTGCCCGTTGTGCCACCCGAGTTGCGACCACTTGTTCCTTTGGATGGTGGACGTTTTGCGAGTTCAGATTTGAATGATTTGTATCGTCGGGTCATCATTCGTAACAATCGTTTGAAGCGACTTTTGGAGATTAAAGCACCAGAAGTTATTCTTAGAAACGAAAAGCGAATGCTACAAGAAGCGGTGGATTCTCTTTTCGATAATTCGCGTAAATCGAATGCTGTAAAAGCAGAAGGTGGACGTGCTTTGAAATCTTTGAGTGATATTCTGAAAGGTAAGCAAGGGCGTTTCCGTCAAAACTTGCTTGGAAAAAGGGTAGATTACTCTGGTCGTTCGGTGATTGTCGTTGGGCCAACATTGAAATTGCATGAATGTGGTCTGCCAAAAGGAATGGCGGCGGAACTATTCAAACCTTTCGTCATTAGGAAACTGATCGAACGCGGTATTGTCAAAACCGTGAAATCTGCCAAAAAATTAGTAGATCGAAAAGATCCCGTGATTTGGGAAATTTTAGAAAATATATTGAAAGGGCATCCCGTGATGCTCAACCGTGCACCGACTTTGCACCGTTTATCCATTCAGGCCTTCCAGCCTAGATTGATTGAAGGTAAAGCGATTCAGTTGCATCCTTTGGTATGTGGCGCGTTCAATGCCGATTTTGATGGTGACCAAATGGCGGTACATGTACCCCTGAGCCAAGCAGCTATTTTGGAAGCACAAGTACTAATGCTTTCTTCCCACAATATGCTGAATCCTCAAAATGGTTCGCCGATCACTTTGCCTTCCCAAGATATGGTTTTGGGATTGTATTATATCACCAAGGAGCGTTCCTCTACGGATGATATAAAAGTAAAAGGCGAAGGGCGAAGGTTTTACTCGGAGGAAGAAGTCATCATCGCTTACAATGAGGAAAAACTAGACTTGCACGCCAAAATTCAAGTGCGCGCAAAAGCAGAAGACGAAGAAGGTAATCTAGTGGACAAGCGAATTGATACCACTACAGGACGGGTGATTTTCAATCAAGCTGTTCCAGAAAGTGTACCTTTTGTCAATGAATTACTAACGAAAAAGAACCTCAAAAAGATCATTGCGGATGTTATTACGCGTACTAACTTCACCGTAGCGGCGGAATTCCTAGATCAAATCAAGACAATGGGATTCTACTGGGCATTTAGAGGTGGATTGTCTTTCAATTTAGGAGATTTAATTATTCCTGAAATGAAGCAAATCGCCCTGACCGAAGCACAGGAAGAGGTGGATGAAGTTTGGGATAACTACAATATGGGCTTGATCACCAACAATGAGCGATACAACCAAATTATTGATAAGTGGACCTATGCTGATAATCGTATTACAGATACGTTGATGAATGAGTTGGCGACGCACAAGCAGGGTTTCAACTCGGTTTATATGATGTTGCACTCTGGTGCGCGTGGTTCTAAGCGACAAATCAAGCAGTTGTGTGGATTGAGGGGATTGATGGCAAAACCACGTAAATCGGGTGATACGGGTGGCGCAGTGATCGAAAATCCGATCTTGGCAAACTTTATTGAAGGACTTTCTGTGCTAGAGTATTTTATCTCCACGCACGGTGCACGTAAAGGTCTGGCAGATACCGCTTTGAAAACCGCGGATGCGGGTTATTTAACGCGTCGTTTGGTGGATGTGGCACAGGATGTAGTCATCATGGAAGAAGATTGTATGACGTTGCGAGGTATCGAAACAACGGCATTGAAGGACAATGAAAAAGTGGTAGAAGACTTGGCATCTCGTATTGAAGGACGTTATACCTTATACGACATAGAACATCCAGTCACGGATGAAATGATCTTGGAAGCAGGCGAATATATCAGTCCTACGAAAGCAAGATACATTGATAATGAAGGCATAGAAGCAGTAACGATTCGTTCGGTACTGACTTGTGAGACAAAGCGTGGTGTTTGCCGTAAATGTTACGGTAAAAACTTGGCGACTGGTCGAATTGCGGAAATGGGAGATGCCGTCGGTATCATCGCAGCGCAATCCATCGGAGAACCGGGTACGCAGTTGACGTTACGTACTTTCCACGTGGGTGGTGTGGCTTCCGTCGCGAAGCAAGAGTCCAATATGGTAGCGAAATTCGATGGTGTCATTGAATTTGATAGCGTGAAAACGACGCATCTGGAAGAGGAAAACAAAGAGATTGTGATTTCTCGTTCGGGTGAAGTCCGTATCATGGATAAGGAAACAAAAACGAAGCAGTATTCTGCTAATTATATTCCTTACGGTGCAACGCTATTTGTCAAAAATGGCAAGAAAGTCAAGAAAGGCGATGTGATCTGTGAGTGGGATCCATTCAATGCAGTGATTATTTCTGAATTTTCGGGGATTGCTCAATTTGAATCCATTGAAGAAAACATCACTTTTCGTGTAGAGCGAGACGACCAAACGGGTCACGCAGAAAAGGTGATCGTTGAGTCGCGGAATAAGCGTAAGATACCGACTATTAAAGTAATAAACGCAGACGGTGAGGTAATGAAGAGCTACAATTTACCAGTAGGCTCTTATTTATCCGTTGAAGACGGTGCTAAGGTGAGTGCGGGTCAGAATATAGCAAAAATTCCACGTAAATTGGGTGGTATCCAAGATATTACGGGTGGTTTACCACGAGTAACGGAATTGTTTGAAGCGCGTAATCCTTCCAATCCAGCAGTGACTTCCGAGATTGACGGCATCGTTACTTTCGGTAAAATCAAGCGTGGAAATAGAGAAGTAATTGTAGAAGCGAAAGATGGACAGCGTAGAAAATATCTGATTGGATTATCTAAGCATATTTTAATTCAGGATGGCGATTTTGTTCGTGCTGGCATGCAGCTTTCCGATGGAGCAACTGCGCCTAGAGACATCCTAGCGATTCGAGGTTCTTTTGCGGTGGCTTCCTATCTTGTGAATGGTATCCAAGAAGTCTATCGCTCTCAAGGGATTGCGATCAATGATAAGCACATTGAGGTGATCGTTCGTCAGATGATGCGCCGTGTGCAAATAGAAGATCCAGGCGACACGAGTTTCTTGGAAGGCGAAGCGGTTGAAAAGTACGATTTCGTGGAGCAGAATGATTGGATTTTTGACAAGAAAATTGTGACCAATGCAGGTGATTCTAATCGCTTGCGACCAGGGCAATTGGTGAGCTTGCGTCAATTGAGGGAAGAAAATTCTTACCTAAAACGCAACGACTTGAAATTGGTGGAACACCGAGATGCTATATCGGCAACTTCCAGTCCACTGCTTCAAGGAATCACGAAGTCTTCTTTAGGAACGAGCAGTTGGATTTCTGCCGCTTCTTTCCAAGAGACGACCAAAGTACTCAGTACGGCGGCAATTGGTGCAAAACGCGATTATTTACTTGGATTGAAAGAAAATGTAATCGTGGGTAAGAAAATTCCTGCAGGTACGGGTATGCGTAAATACAATAATCTATTCGTCACCAGCCAAGAATCGCAAAATGAGTACGAAGCGCGTCGAGCGGCCTTGCAAATGGACGATGACGATTATGATATGTAATGAATAAATGTTGATTTGAGAGAATGGTAATTTGGTGATTTGGGCCAATAACATTTCTCAATCATAGATTTTTAAGATAAAAAGCGTTGTCTCTTTCGGGAGGTGACGCTTTTTTATTTTAGTATATTTTGATCGAAATTTTTGCTCCCTTTGGCAAGTACATCCAGCTTTCAAATTAAAAGTCCAAATTTGTCACTGACGAGTTTCTCTTATAAGATAAGTCCTTGGTTATCAACCATTTTATTATTCAAAACAGACTATCGTATTAATTGCAAAGCGGACTAGGAGGCTCTATTATTTCATTTACTTATATGAAGTTGAGGATTTGAATATAAAAACCAGATTATCAATTGATTGAGTAGGTGCACCTATATTTTGAAACACTTCTGCAACATTTTGCCACACTTAAAAATGGAGGTATTAATAGGATTCTTAATACATTTGCTTTATCACGTAATCAATAGAGATGGCTAGAAAGAGAAAGTCAAAATACAAATTTATTTTTTCAACGTTCCTGATCCAAAAGGTAGTGAAAACTTTTACTACCATAAAATTTCACTACTAGTATCAATTAAAAAATAAAATCGACATACATGGAGTCGCAACCAAAAAATCTTTTAAGGTGGATTTTTTGGTTGCTCTAAGGGGTTCTTAAGGGTGAAAAGCATCAAAAATCTCTAATTTTTGATGCTTTTCACCCTTA
>JBCCRX010000128.1:0-15432 GCA_039201015.1 Bacteroidota bacterium
CGCCGCCGTCTTCGACGGCGGTAGAGGGGTTTTTTGAAGCTCGAAATTCTAAGGAATTTCTCGCTTCTCAAAATTAACAAAAACTTAGTTTACACAGTACTTAATTTATAACAGGACTATTTTCCGCCTAATTTCACTTTGAAAAGCCTTAGGGAACGTAGGCTATCTACGGTTTTCAGAGCCAAATTATACGAAAAATATCCTCTGCTCTAATTTCAATAATAATTTTGTCCAAGTACTTAAACGCTTTTGCAAAAACGACCTGTGCCATTAGTTCGATTGATTCAAATACTCATAAATACTCTTACTCAAATTAACTGCCCCTTTCGTATCGCTGTGCAGACAGATAGAATCCACTTGAATGGAAGCAATTTCGCCATCGTAAAGCAGTATTTTACCTTCTAAAAAAGATTGAACTTGTGCTAATACGGCTTCTTGCTTGTGCAAAACAGCATTATCTAATTGGCGGCTGCGCAATTGGGTACGTTTTTGATAGCTTCGATCCGCAAAGCCTTCACGGATAGCTTGCATATCGTGTTTTTTACAAAGATCAATCACATTGGAATGCGCCAAAGCCAATATTCTTAGATTTGGATCAATGGTTTTCACCAATAATACGAAAGCTGCTGCCAGTTGATCGTCTTTCAGCATATCATTATACAATGCACCATGTGCTTTGACGTGATGTAGGCGCGCACCAAAACTTTCGACCATACCTTTCAATGCACTGATTTGATACCGCAGTTCTGCCATTAAAATCTGTTGATCTACTTGCAAAGAACGTCGTCCAAAATGAATGCGATCATTATAGGAAGGATGCGCACCAATTTTGACGTGATTTTTGATAGCTGCTTTTATGGTCTGTTCGATCAGAAATGGCGTACCACTGTGAAAGCCGCAAGCAATGTTGCAGTGAGAAATATAGGGCATGATTATCGCATCATAATTGCGATCTTGCCCTTCTTTTAATTCGCCCATATCGCAATTCAAATCAATTGTCTTCTTTTTCACTCGTTCGTCTGATGTTGTAAAGATTTAGATTACAAAGAAACGAATTCTATACTTAGTATCTAAATTCTCAACGCTTGCAAAAAATTGGCACAATATTTCATCAGTGCTATCAATTTGAAAGAGAAAGTGAGATGGTGGCAGATTTGCTACGTTTGGAATGTATATGGTTTATGAGAGACCGCAAATTCTATTTTCTGAGCTTGATTGTAACTTTTTTTGCTTTTCGTATTATGCAAGTGCACCCTATAAACATCAAGGTAGGATTTTATTGGCAATTCTTCTACTTGATAAAATCTATTGCGGTCAGTGTAGTCCTAATCGTCCTGTGATTTAGAATCATCCTTTTGCATTGCATGGTCTATTGCATTTACTTATTCTCTTGACTGTAAAAAAACAGAAGTAGTGCCAAATTTGTAAAGCCACAAAAACGCTGAAAAGATGGCGGTGTGTGGCATTATTATAGTAAAAAAGGTGTAATACTCTACTTGGTCTTTTGATGTCAACTAACATTGCTTTTGTGAACTAAATGTTCGTCAATTAAGGGCTTTTTTTAAATCTAAAAATTCAATCACACATGAAATTAGCGTATTTAATAGCTAGCTTTTTTATCATTAGCATTTGTTTTGCTTGCGATGAAAACGAACAAATTGAACAGACCACTAACTACCAAAGCGTCGTTGATACTGTCATCACTTTTGATCCTTCGACTTATGAAGAAAGTATGCAAATCATCCGATACAAGCTGAGTGAAGATAGAAATGATACCGTAGATTATGCGGTCGAAAATGTGGCATCTGAGAAAATGGCTTTAGAAGAAGCAAATATTAAAATTGTTGTGGACAACGAAACAGGTGTCGTAGATACGATTGTCACTTTTTCTGTGAAAGAGTAATCGCATAACAAGTCCTTTCCGCAAGAGGTTTTTGCTTCTAATAGCTTGATTAAGTAGAAACGGTCAGACTAGTCTATACTCAAAATACTTCGCCATGTGTTTGCCGCATTAAAAAGCTGGCAAGGGGTTTCAGGTGCTTTACTACCCCAACTGCCATTTCACTAATCCATTCATTTCCAAACAAAGATTGGATATTTCTTCCTGCCCAAAGCCGAGTGGCGAAAAGGCGATTCCATTTTTGAGTATAAGCGGTTTCTAGTCGTTCGCGGTCGAATTGTTTTTGCTGCCAATGGGCAATGATCGTATCGGATAAAATTTTAGCAGAATGAATTGCCATTGCCATTCCATTGCCACAGAGCGGCGTAATCATACCCGCCGCGTCACCACTCATTAGGACATGATTTTCTACGGCTTGCTTTCTAGCAAAACTAATTTCACTAATGACTTTTGGACGATCAAATAGGAAATCACTGTTTTGGAAAAGACTCTTCAAGTAAGGATTTTGATGCAAAATATTGGCTTCCATGACTTTGATGTTGCCTCGCTCTTGTAAGTTGTCTCGATGACTTAGATAACACAAATTGTAGCGTTCGTTTTCAATTTTATTAATGCCACAATAACCATTTTTAAAATTGTGCAAGGCAACGATGTGATCTGGAAAATCTGTTTTAATGTGGTATTTTACGCCAATATAGGGCGACTTTTGGTGAGAGAAAGTGCGCTCCATATTTCGATCCAGTACCGAACGCTTTCCGAATGCTCCAATCACGATTTTTGCTTCGAGTGGCTCTTGTTTTCGACTTTTGAGCTGAAAGTATTGGTCTTGAAATTCAATATCAGATATAGTTGTGTTGAGGTGAAAAGATACACCTGAATTAAGGGCTTTTTGGTACAAAAAATGATCAAACTGATAGCGGCTAATGGCAAAAGCACCCAAGTCGAGTGGTAAAAAAGCGGATTTCCCTTGTATGGAGGTCAACTGAAATTCAGTGATGTTGGCGGGTCGAAAATCAGTGGGAAAGAGCTCGTTTTTTTCTAAAAATGGACGCACTTCATTGGAAATGTATTCTCCGCATACGCGATGTTGTGGATAGCTCTTTTTCTCCACTAACAACACTTCCAAACCTGCTCTTGCTAATAGAATAGCATTTACCAAACCTGCTAGTCCGCCACCCACAATGATTACGTCTTTCATTCTTTTGATTTGAGCTTAAAACACCCAATCAAATAATACGTTCACGATGGCAATGATGATCGCCAATACGAAAGCTGCCGAAAAGCCTTCTACCCTAAAACCTTTGACCAATCTATCACAAATCAGGATCACGACTGCATCAACGAACAAGCTGAATACACCCAATGTAATCCAGCGCAGCGGTGTAGTCATAAAGTTTAAAACCGCACCCAAGGTCACATTCAAGAGCGCGAGCACTAGCGCAACAATCAAACCTTTTTGAAAGGAATCCAGATGTACTTTTTTTAGATAATTAGCACCTAAAAATACACCCAAAAGATTGACGATAAAAAGGCTGATAAAGCCACCTGTTTCGTTTGAAGATAGTAATTCCATAATGTGAATAATTAGAAATTAGGTGAAAGAGAAAAATTCTTCGATTTAGGGAGTAGGTAAAATATCGTACATCTGTTATTGCATGAAGCAGAACTTGCGCATTTGCTAAAAATTGTACAGCAAGCAGATATAGTCTTGTACGGTAGTGAACTTATTTGGATGTGGAGCATTTAAGATTTATCTTGTTTCTACTTTCTGAGTTGGAACAGAAGACCCTTTAGAAATTAGTAATGAACATTAAGCAATCGTAAAACAATAAGAGCTTGTTTGAAAATTAATGATTGGTCTGCCAAAGAGTTTTTTTTTCGCATTTTTCGACTCAAAGATCAAAATCTAAATAAGCTCTAACTAAAAATCTAAGATGACACATTTGAAAGAAGGAGATCAGGCTCCAGTTTTTGAAGGATTGAATGAAAAGGAAGAATCCATTAAACTGACTGATTTTCAGGGGAGAAAATTGATTCTATTTTTCTATCCAAAAGATGACACACCTGGATGCACAGCAGCAGCTTGCAACTTACGTGATAATTTTGAAGAACTACGTGACAAGGGCTTTGAACTTTTGGGTGTCAGCCCTGACCCAGCTAAGAAGCATGGAAAGTTTATCAATAAATACGGCTTTCCTTTTTCTTTAGTCGCAGATACGGAGCATAAGATCATGGATCAATATGGTGTTTGGGGTCCGAAAAAATTCATGGGAAGGGAATATGAAGGCGTACATCGTACAACTTTCGTGATTGATGAAGCAGGTAAGGTGGAGAAAGTTTTCAAGAAAGTGAAAACAAAAGACCACAGCCAGCAAATAATAGATGCAATGGACATTTAAAGCACGTTGATTCAGGCTTTAACAGTTGTTGCGAAAAATTATATATGATTTTTCTCTATTTTTGTGGAAATATTGAAACAAAAGTTGAAAAACAGTCGTAGTAGAAACAAAAAAGAGCATCCTGCCAGATGCTCCTATTCTCAAAATTCATGAGATTATAATTGCCATAGTAAGTCGTTTCCAATTTATTTGTAATTAACACCTTGTACTAATAGAGTCTAGATTCTAAAATCCCAGCCTACTGTTAAGCGTACTCTCGTAGATCAGACTTAGCTGCTTCGATCAAACTCACTTTTTCTCTCCTTCCTCATTAATTACATTGCAAATATACGCGTCAAATCAGCTCTCTGTAAGTACATTGCATACTATTTCTGCATCAATGGTTACAATAATTCATTTATCAAGTATCTGTCTTTCAGCATTTTGCAGTAAAAAAAAGAATCGTTTCTGTATTTTTTAAAAAAATATTAATAAAAAAAATGTACAAAATTATCTAAAAAAGAAAAGTATTAGCTTCACGCCTGAGGCACACAAACTGGTTGATATTTTCTGATTGCAACGGCATGCAGTGGTTAGTAAATGCTGCAATAGCATTTCATAAGTGTTGAAATTCCATATACTTCGCTGCTGACGCAACTAAGGGAACTTCAGGAGGGAGAGATGAATCAGTGGTAAATAATATCCTCAAACGAAGGCGGCATATTCAGAGGAGTACAAACTTTGTATCCCTTTGAGGGCGGCATATAGTACTACATTTTATACACCCCCCTATTGCTGTGGTTAATCCATTTTTGTAGAAAATATTTTAGATTTTTACCACAAATCGTCCACTTCTTATGAAAATAGAACTCTGGGTAATCGGAAAGACAAATATGGATTACCTAAAAACGGGAATTGCAATCTATGAAAAAAGAGCAAAACGCTATTTACCCTTTGAAATAGTCGTTCTGCCAGACGTGAAAGCAGGAAAGAAAACTCAGCCTGCTCAAATTAAAGAAAAAGAAGGAGAGACCATTTTATCTAAATTGCAGAAAGGAGATGCCCTGATTTTATTGGATGAAAATGGAAAAAGCTTTCGTTCAGAGGCTTTTGCGGCTTATTTGCAGGAGCAACTCCAGATGAGCCACAAACGCCTTATTTTTCAGATTGGTGGTGCCTATGGCTTTTCGAAGGCGGTTTATGAGCGATCAAATACGAAAATCGCGCTTTCTAAAATGACCTTTTCTCATCAAATGATAAGATTGCTGTTCGTGGAACAGTTTTATCGCGCCATGACGATTTTAAATCACGAACCTTATCATCATAGCTGATGGGTGCTAAACCTGACAAGACCTACTTTTTGAGAAAGCTAATTAATCAATATTATAATAGACTTGCATGGCGACTAAAACTTTGATTATCCGTTATTTGACCTTCAGGGTCTTTGCTAAATTACTGAATTGTCCAATTGTTGAATTGTTGAATTGTAAATGCGTGATTAGCAACAATTTAGTAATTCTTTCACTCATATACATTTTTTTGGGAATTTTTATTGCATAAAAATTCCCAAAAAGGGCCTTTTGGACAGAAATAAAATTTTAAAAATTGATAATTTTTAAAATTTTATTTCTGTCCAAAGAACTTCTTGAATTTTTTCGCAGAAAAAATTCTCTTAAAATACACATAAATTAAAAAGTGTATAGGAGTGAAAGTAATTCTACATTTTTACAATTCGACACATAGAACGCTGATTATCAAAGCCGTTCAAATCTAATGATTTAAAAGTCAACATCTTCGCCAAATTGATAATTAAAAATTAGGTGTGTACGAAGCGCCCTTAAGCCATGCTCAGAATAAGTCCTAGGAACGCTTCTAAAATCGCTCAACAAGTATGCCCCAGAGGTTTTTTATGGCGGAAACACCAATTTTGACTGATTTTTCCCAAAGAATCAGTCAAAATTGGTGTTTCCGTCTGAAGAGATTTATTGAGCATACTTGTTGAACGATTTTTTGACATTGCCTCAGGTTATTTTCGAGTAAAATGTTAATAAAAACAAGACTTCGTATAGCCCTAATTAAAATAGAGCATTAAGGATGAACAAAACTAAGTAAGGCTCGCTTCTAAGATTAGAAACCCATCTGCCTCTGGCTGATGAACTAGGAGTTGAGCGCATGACTTTTAGGTCCTACGCTTAACTGGTGTTGCAACTTTAGAAGGATAGCACCCCATTTTATGATCTAACCCTTCGAAGGATTTAAGACTTTACCGATGAATAGTACACTATTCGATTCGTGATCTCGAATGACGAAAACAAAAGGGCGATTGACTTCCATGACGGCATAGGCAGGAATGCTGGTGGCTTCTATGCCTATAATAGTCACGGCAGCAGCTTCTGTTCCCTTTTCGTCCACAGTGATAAATGATTTGTGGCGCACTTCGCTAATTTTTAGTCCACCCTGCTCATTGATCTTACTAAAGTCTGCTTTACCTGAAAAGGCAATTTCCATTCCTAAATCTGTCAATATTTGATTAAGCTTTTTCTCGTATGCTAGCTCAAATTTTGGCATAGCGAAGAGGACTTCGGTGGTGTCGTACATCGTTTGCCAAGCATTCCAATCCGTTACATTCAAACTACTAATTAAAGCATCCATACTTTCTCCTTCTTTGGGTAGAAAAATGTTCATGGAATAGAGACTATCGCCATAAGGCAAGCTGATTGCTTGCATGCTTTCGTCTTCAAAGTAAGCAAAATCACGCTTCCCAAGTGTCATATATTCCACTTGCTCCGACTGACCGTCCGCTGCAAAAAATGTATTCTCATAATTCATTTCTGGGTTAAAGGCATTTGTCCATTCGCCTTTGAAGTAGATAGCATTGATTAAATACATCACTGCATCGGCGGGTATCTCTTCTAAGATTTTATCAATCAAACCTTCCGTTTTGTCTTCTACCCAAGCATTGATAATTTCTACCGCTTCGGGCTTTGTGAAATCTAGCTTTTCAATTTCGCTTTTGAAAAATTCTGAATTAACATCCAAAAAATCAGGCAAAACTTCAAATCCTTCTCTATACCATATTGAGTTAGCAATTTGCAATTTGACGTTTTCATCCAAATTGGGCAGTTGGCTCAATAGAACCAAATAAGCCTTATTGATTTCATCCAATTGCCAATCTTTTAGATTTAATGTATTTTGAATGGCGGTCTTGGTATCGCCTTCCGCACCGTTTAATACCATAGAGAGTGCGGTGGAGATACTGAGTGGAGAAATAAAGCTATTCTCTGCTGGCTTGGCTTGATGCAAGCCTTGAAAAACCTCAAACCCAAAATCATTAATGGTATTGACCAAATCACAGGGCAATGGATTTTCTACACAATCTAGTTGATCGCTACTCCTGCTAGGTGCTGGTGTGTCGGTAGTTGTACATTGTAGCAATAGCAAAGTACAAAGGGCTGAAATAAAGAAAAAATGTTTGTTCATGGCATTAGTCATTTGATAGTGGGTGCATCAGCAGAGGCACCCTTTAATAGTTGATGAAATAAAGGGTTTTCTTATAAAATTTAATACGCTATTTTGTAGCGGCTAAATCGCAAATGAGGATACTTTTTGAAACACTTAAGGACATGTAAGACTTAGGGTTCTGAATGATTTCATTTGGTCAGCATTATTTATGGAAGCTCACGTTTATCTTCAAATCATATGGGCGTCACGCCTTAGGCGTGAGGCTGACGTCCTTCTAAACGAAAACAAACGAAATTTAATAGTTGGCGATATCTTTCTAAAGATACTCGACCAAATGAAATCATTTAGAGCCAGACTTAGTTTTTTTTGCAAAAAACGGCCCATACTTAGTGCTTTTTGAGTCTTATTTACTTTTATAAGAAAACCTTTTGATGAAATATAGGCATTTTCGTATTTGTTTGATTTGTTGTGTATAGACGATGAAGTAATTCTCATTGGTTGGGTTGCGCTTAATAAAAACGCAAAACAGAATGAAATCTTATTGTAAAAGTGTGGTCTATTATGCAACCAAAATACTAGGATTTAGGCTTATCAATATGAGTTCTTAGTTCAAATAATCTCTTAATACTCAGCAGGCTCAAAATTACACTAAAATCAACAAATGAATGAAAAAAAAGCTTTGCGTGATTTTGCTTATTGTACTTTTAGTTTTTGCTTGTGAAGAACAAGACAAAGTAGTGGATGGTAGGACAATTTACAAAAAAAATTGTGTTATTTGTCACGGCGCAAAGGGCGATATGGGTGCAGGTGGCGCTTATAATTTAGCGGTTTCTAAATTGTCTTTAGAAGAGCGCATTCATGTTGTCACAAATGGTAGAAAGGCAATGGCTGCCTACAAAAAAGTGTTAAGTGAAGAAGAAATTGCGGCGGTTGCTGCTTATACACAAAGTTTAAAATTAGAAAAGTAAGCCAATCCTAAAACCAAGGCTAGTGCGATTAGTCCAAATTACTTACTGATGTTACGCAAAACACCAAATTGCAAACGACACAAAGTGCCACTTGTTTACAAATCGTCGGGTTCGACTTGTCCGCCTTAGGCGTGAGGCTGGCAGCCACTCTAATTCAAAACACGGTTATCACTAGCTGTGCTTTTTTCAATTCTAAAGAAAACAAATGTCACAATTGATTGAACTAGACAAAAAGATAAGCATAAAAAAATGTAATCCAGAAGATATACCTCAACTGATTAAGGTCGCAACTCAATCTTATCGAGAACACTATACTTATCTTTGGCAAGACCGAGGCGAGCAATACATCGCTATTCACTTCAATAGCGCGCAACTGGCACTGGAGCTATCACACCCTGATGCTTACTTTTTTCTGGTTTTGGATAAAGATGTAGCAGTGGGATTTTTCAAACTCAATTTGTTAGGAAACCAAGTACTCGAATTGGAACGAATCTATTTGTTGCAAGCCGTTGAAGGAAAAGGAATCGGTAGAATCATTGTGCAATTTACAGAAAATTTTGCCAAAAAGTATCAACGAAAAACTATCGAATTGAGAACAATGAAAAAGGGCAAAGCAGAAGGCTTCTACTTAAAAATGGGGTTTGAAATCGTCGGTGAATCCTTGCTGGAAGGAGACTTAATTATAGAAGCATACAAAAGAATGCACGTGATGAAGAAAAATGTGTAAAAAAAGTGCAGGTACAAAAGACGAAGACCCCGTGTATCTACTCAACAAGCGGCAAGTAAAGTATCTAGCTAAGAACTAATCGCTTATCCCCATTAATCACTCCTGCATTTCCCAAATCCATGTGCCTTGCTGATTCAAATAACCAATCTGGTTGCCTTGTTCTACGCTAAAAATGTGCTCGTCCACAGCTTGGATACGCTCGTAAGTTACGGGTAGTATGCTTTGCCCTTTGAGGTCGTAGAGACCATAGAAACCCTTGATGCGAACTTTGGCGTAGGCGTCTTTAAAAGGTTCAATTTTATCGTATTTAGGTGGGATGATTTTAATGCCTTTTCGATTGACGATGCCCCATTTATCGCCCGAGCGAACCACCGCTACGCCATACTTGAAATTTAGTGCCTCTTGATAGTAGCCGTCGAATACATTAGCGTCTTCTGTGATGAAATAGAAGCGATAGTGGTCGTCGCGCATCAGTCCGCGTCCATTTTTGAAATTAATAAGGCGATTGAGACTAGGCTGAATAATGTGTTCGCCCGTTTCACTCAATAAACCTGCTTTTCGGTAGCCTTTGTACACGACTGCACGGCCGCTATTGAACTCCAAACACTTGCTGTATGCCAAATCGACGATGACTGCTCCTTGTTTGTTGATGTAGCCACAATTTCCATTTTCCTGTACCGCAGCCCGACCCTCCACGAATGGCCCAACTTTAGCATAAATGGCAGGAATAACCAGTTTGCCGTTGAGGTCGATGTAGCCGTATTGGTCTTTTAGCTTCACAATAGCTCGCCCTTCCGAGTAGGCTTTGATTTCATTATAGTTGTGTTCTGTAATAATGTCCCCGTAAGCATTAATGATGCCGTAGCGCACCTTGTCTTGTCCGTATTCGACAATGGCTAATCCATTTTCATTGAACTCCCCGATTTGGATGAATTTAGGACGTACTACATATTTACCTGTCTGGTCGATTAAGCCAAATTTTCGACCTTCCACTACACGCGCAACACCATGACTAAAATCGAAAGCACGATCAAAATCGCCTTCTATCATTTTGTTGCCCTTTGCATTGATGTAGTGGATGCCCTGAGCCGTTGTCACCCAAACCATGCCCGCTTTGAAATCACCCACTTTCCCATATCGGAAAGGCAGTACGCTTTTGCCTTGCAAATCAATAAATCCCCAATGTCCATCTTTTTTCACCGCCGCCAAACCATTGCTAAAATCTTGCACTTGTTGGAATTGGCAAGGAATCGTCAGTTTTCCTTTCGTGTTTGTAAATCCCCATAAGCCTTGCTGCTTCACTGCCAAGCGATTTTCTTTAAAAGTACCGATGTCTTCATAAAGTGCGTTCACTGCAATGTAGCCTAAAGTGTCCATCAATCCGTAGCGGTAGGATTGGCGGTGTACCTTTAAAATCTTATCATTACTGTGTTCTAAAAAATCAATTTCATCGAATTGGAAGGGAATAATCGTTTTGTTTTTGTAATTGACCACACCCCATCGTCCGTCTTGCTTGGCAAGTGCTAATCCTTTGCTGTACTTTTTTACCGCTTCGTATTGGGTGTTGATAATTGTCGCACCAGACGTGTCAATATATCCCCAAGCACAATCTTCGCAAGTCAATTGTGCATAATCTCTAAAGTATTGATTATCAGAAGTATAATCAATCATATAATTTGGAGAAATCAAGTCAGCAAGATAGGTTTTTAACGGCATAATGCCTTTAGCCGTCGTAGTACCCGATAGCTTTCCATAGACGCCAATACGCGCTACCCCATCTTCAAATTCGTCTATGTAAGCAGCATCGCGCAGGATGATTTGTCCTATATTGTCAATAAGTCCATGTTTACCGTCCAAAAAGATACAGCGTGCCACACTCGCTCCTTGCTCAAAATCCTCAAAAGCGATGTGAATAAAATCCATAGGCGTCACGAGCTTCCCAATGGTATTGCTGACCAGACCATAAATTCTATCAAAGCCATAAGTGGTCTGATGAAAAGTTTGTCGGCTGCGTTTTTTGAGTCCAACCAAGGTAAAGCCTAATTTTTCTTTGACTTGAATGAAATCAAATTGAGCGTCTATAGTCACTTCTCCATCGGTGGCATTCCTCAACCCCCAACGCTTATCCGTTGGGCTGTAAAACCATTCAAATCGCTCCAACTGATAGGCATTTTCTTTTTGTCCTTCTTCTGCTGTTTGCTTTACTCCTCCGATTCGGAAGGTCAGATGCTCTCCAAAATTACCCTGCTCCTCGTTAATTTGTCCATTTTCATCCATAAAAAAGACGCTCAAGCTCGTTCCTTTGTAGGCTTTTATTTGTTGCTTTTCTAGTACGATTCTATCATATTCCACGGGTATTGCAATGTTAGCGTACTGGTCAATGATGCCATATTGCTTGCCTTTTTTCACTAGACTTATCTGCTCTTTCAAAGGTGCAATATAATCGAAGAAAGCAGGTACTATTTCCTTGCCCTTGTTATCCACAATTCCCCAAAGAAGTTCTTGCTGCACTCGAAAATAAGCCTCATTGAATGGTCGTATTTCATCAAAACGTGGTGAGATGACGATTTGCCCCATCCGATTTATCAATCCAAATTTTTGCTGCTGTTGGACTAGAAGAAAGTGCTCAGAAAAAGGTAAGAATTGTTCGTAGAAATAGCCTTTTATCAACTGCTGACTGTCCAGGGAATAGAGCAGCGTATTTGCACCTTGTTTCAATTGGATGCTTGTGGGTTCTATCAATTCATACTGCTCGTATTCTGCTTTAAATAGATTTTGCCCTTCATTATCCACTGCCCCCCAAAGTCCTTCTCTTTTGTATAGAAAAATATTTTCTCCAACTGCTTGTAGTTCGCTAGCAGTGGGCGTCAGAATAGGTTCGCCACTTTTTGCATATAGACCAAACTGTCTGTCTTTTTGGGTAATGATAAAATTATTCTGCGGTTCTAGTACATCATAATGCGCTTTCACCAACAGGTTTCCACTAAAATCAACAAAGCCCCATTTTTCGTCTCGCAAAAAAGCAATACCATAATTTTTCCAAACTTCTGCATCGCTAAAGTCAGCCAATAGCACTTTTCTTTGTTGGTTCAAAAGTCGCCAAGTGCCATCTTCCAAAACCGCAAAATGATGTTTGCCAATGACTTTCACATCATCGTACTTAGGCGCAAGGATTTCCCTTCCATTTTCATTCAATAAACCAATTTGACCGTCTTTTTGAATATTGGCGTATCCGTAAACATCAAACCGGCTAATGGCATTGTACTTAGGGTTGAGTTGTAAGTGACCTTGCTCCGTGATCAATCCCCATTTTTTATTCTTCTTCACTGGCAGTAATGGCTGCGCATGAAAATAAAAAGGGAGCACTAGGAGTGTGAAAAGTAATATCTTTTTCATGGGTTCAATGTCTTTCAATTGGAGTGTCTCTAATTTTGTGAAAGATTTCTTGTAAAATATTTAGTACGCAGTTTCACGGTGGCTATATCATAGAATGTGCTATGTTTTGAAACACTCAAGGGCGTTTAGTAACTCATATTACGCAAGTAGTACCTTAGTCTATGTTATTCGCTGATCGCTGAGATTGGCGTGTTTTGAGTTAGAGTGGCTTCGACTTGTCTGCCTCACCGTGTCCGCCTCAGGCGTGAGGCGTGAGGATGACACCCGACGATTTGTAAACAAGTGGCACTTTGTGTCGTTTGCAATTTGGTGTTTTGCGTAACATCAGTTAATAACATCTTAAGAGCTAATTCTTTTTGCAAAAAACTATGGAGTCCATATTCCTTCCTAAGGGTTTACTAATCGTTGATTTCGCAGTCATTTGTAGCATCAAAAGATAGGATGCAATCTAGTTTTGATTTCTGCCAGCATGTGCTTTATTTGATTGAGCGAATAATCGTTAAATATGAACGAATAAACAATATTTTTCATCGAAAAAGTGATAAGTATGGGAACAGTTACAAAACTGAAACGTTCATTTTAGGAAAGAAGTCATAAAAAGAACTGAGATATAAAAATCCCAAGTTGTAGATGAATACAGTGATACTAAAAATAAAGATTTTTTTACGAAAGCATGGCTATAAAGCACTCGCTATTTGGATTATATGGAATATTCTTAAGTTCACGGTATTGGTTAAATTAATTGACTTGCTATTCGTCAAATGATGCAATTTCTTGCCCTCACATTATCATCGGTTCTCCGATAAAGACACTCACTTCTGGCGTCAACTTCACTTTTATCTTTACAATTAATGGTTCTTTCACTGGTGCATTGATACTTTGGTGCATTCTATAGGTTGTTTTAATCGTCGTGAAAACGACTTGTAGTGGTACTTTGGCTTTGTATTTAGCTTTCAGTTGATCTAAGCGATCTATCGTAAATAATTCGGTCTTTCCTTTCAGTTCTACTTCTAAAGCAGGACTTAAGGCAACGCTTAAGGCAAAACTGGTCATTTCAAGTCCTTCTTTTTCTAGCACAGGAATTGCAACCAACCACTCTTCAATTAATTGGTAGGCTTTGTCTTTGGCATTGCTCCCGACAGTATTGATCTGTGTTCTAAGCGTCTCGGAAGCCTCTTTCATTATGTTCTTAAACTGGTCAATCATTACTTTATGTTTGAGTTTAAAGCTATACTGGAATGTAAAACGAAAAATTGAACTTTATACAAGTAAACTCAAAGCTTTTAGGGATGAAGTACATATTATATTTATTATTTCATAACTTCGTGGCAAAATGATTTTCTATTCTGATTTTAACAATTATGAGCAAGCGAAATTAGATTTGATTTCGTTTATTAAATCTAGTTCAAATCCTAGGCTTTTTAATTTGTATGTACAATATGGTTAAAAAGTTCTTCGTCCGAGAATACTTCTTGATTCGGCATTGAGCTATAAAAATGGTAAAGTTATTTTTTCTGTATTCCTTTGGCAATTTCTATTGCATAAAAATTGCCAAAAAAAGTGGCTAGAAGTAAGTAAGAGCCGTGCTAAAGAAAAAGAAACGCAAAAAACAGCGCATGAATTGGACTTTTGCTTGTGAAAAGTTAGCGGAATTGATCTTTTCTTGTCCGTTCACAAGGCAGAATATTTTTAAGAACCGCTTGCATCGGTACATCACCGAAACGTATCCTGATGTCCTGATAGATAGCTATCTGAATGGGGAAAAAGCACAGGCAGATGAATATACTTTTTACGTCTCTGCGCTGCTAGCCCTCGAAGAAGAACACCGAATCAAAGTTTTTCAATCTTGTATAAAGGATTTATCTACTTTTTTTCCTGACGAAGTCAATCGCTTGGAGAAATTTTTGGATCAAGAACAGTATAAACACCATAATTATTACTATCAGCGCAAGGAAAGAATAGATAAGCTGAATCGCTACCTTAAACGCATTGATGGTGCTATTAACAATGGTCGCTACGCGCTCGCTATTGGACTAGCTAATCGTTGCTTACGAGAATACTATCGCCACTTTTTGAAGCATACGATGAAATACGATCTCAAAAAAACCTATAGTATGAACCAAATGGCGATTTATATTTACCGCTATATCCTTAAGTATCTACGCACCAACAATATCCCTTATTCGGCTACTCGCCTGCTCTTTATTACAATCACCACCAATGCACTTTTTCTTGCCGTCACCAGCAACGCCTACGTCGATAAGGCATTGGCTACTTACGCGAGAGACAACGTCAATTCTATCGTTCGATTTTTGTTGCGTTACTCTTAGTACCGTGTAAACTAAGTTTATTTTAATTTTGAGAAACGAGAAAATCGTAGATTTTCGAGCTTCAAAACAAAACTTATCTTACCGCCGTCGAAGACGGCGGCGTATGAGGCTTAAGGGAGAAAAAAGGGTTTTTCAAAACCCTTTTTTCTCCCTCAAACTCCCCTGTTAAAATGCAAAGAAACTTAGTTTACAATGTACTTAGTACACTGTAAAATAAGTTTGTTTTAATTTTGAGAAGCGAGAAATTCCTTAGAATTTCGAGCTTTAAAAA
>JBCCRX010000129.1:0-15425 GCA_039201015.1 Bacteroidota bacterium
AAAATCTCAGGTCAGTTCAAATCGGGTCAGGATGCCTTTTGTATCCTGCGCTCCCTTATTGATACATTCAAAAAACGTAAATTAAATATCTTACATAACCTCAAAATCGTTATGGGGCATTCCATACCTGAGTAGTTACTTTACACTTAAGAATTGAGCATTTTGAACAAATTAACAATATGCTTTCTTTACACTTCTAGTCCATTTGAAGTATAATTGCAGGACAAAAAAGAAGCTTTAAAATGATTAAACATATTGCTATAGCTGGAAATATTGGTGCGGGAAAGACGACGCTTTGTACACAATTGGCCAAAAGTTTTGCTTGGGATGTTCATTACGAATCGACGGAGAACAATCCTTATCTAAGTGATTTTTACGAAGACATGAAACGCTGGTCTTTCAACCTTCAAATTTATTTTTTGAACAGTCGCTATAAACAAATTTTGGGTATTCAGCAAGGTAATAAAACAGTCATTCAAGACAGAACCATCTTCGAGGATGCTTATATCTTCGCGCCCAATCTGCATGATATGGGCTTGATGACAACTAGAGATTACAACAATTACCTCGACTTATTTGAGACGATGCAATCGCAAATTGCGCCACCCGATCTATTGATCTATCTACAAGCCAGCATCCCGACTCTAGTAGAACACATCCATTCTCGCGGTCGAGACTATGAGGGCAATATGAGTTTGGATTACCTCAAAAGGCTCAATGAACGCTACGAAAGTTGGATCAATAATTACAAAGAAGGCAAACTTCTAATTATTAGTTCGGATGAAATGGACTTCAAAAATAGCCCAGAAGATGCAGGGAAAGTGGTGGATATGGTCAGGGGAAAAATTCATGGTTTGTTTGAACCAGAGGCATAGCAAAAGATAGACTACTGAACATTGGAGAGGACAGAAGTCAGACGGATAAATAAATTTTTCTGTCAGAAGTTCAACGGAAACTCTTCTAAGATGGTAAGGCTAGCTGAGGCTATGACCCGAAAGTCATGCTTTTGATTGCTGGCACCCTAGATTTGCTAAATCTCAAAGATTTAGTAAATCTGCGTTACTTACTAAAGCGACTCCTGATAGTCTGCCAAAGTGGATGATCCGACATCTATTTTACGGCATCAGCCAAATAAAAATAGCTAAATTTTCCATGTTTCAACAACTACTAGAGCAACTCTATCCAACTCAGACAACACTGGTTGCAGTTTCTAAAACCAAACCCAATTCGGCAATTCTCAACATGTACGAACTGGGACAAAGAGATTTTGGAGAAAATAGAGTCCAGGAGCTTTCTCAAAAATACGAGACTTTACCAAAGGATATTCGTTGGCACGCTATCGGTCATTTGCAGACTAATAAAGTGAAGTACATCGCGCCTTTTGTTCATTTGATTCATTCCGTGGATAGTGCAAAACTATTGAAAGAAATCAACAAACAAGCTTTACGAGCATCGCGAAAAATTGCTTGTTTGCTTCAATTTAAAATCGCAGAAGAAGACAGTAAATATGGCTTGCTTTTAGAAGAGGCACAGCAAATGTTGCGCGACGATTATCCCAACTTGGAAGCGGTGCAAATCAAGGGTGTCATGGGTATGGCGACCTTTACAGATGATGAACAGCAAGTGCGGCAAGAGTTTCGTAAATTGAAGCGTATTTTTGATCGCTTGAAACAAGAATTTTTCTCCGATCAAGCTGCCTTCAAGGAAATTTCGATGGGTATGTCGGGCGATTATCCGATTGCGATAGAAGAAGGCAGTACGATGATACGGATTGGCAGTTTGCTTTTTGGAGCGCGTGACTGAAAACTCGGCATCGCTGCTTCGGAACTTAATTGGATTTAACGGACTGGGCGAAAGTGAACATGCTCTTAGCAAGTCAAAAAAAAGGGTCCGAAGAAGATGCTTTTGGGAGGCTTAAACTACACATGTAGGCGTTTCAGCTTTTTCAGCAACTTCATCATCTTCAAGTTAAGGGAGGTATTCACATTGAAAAATATATCGTTGATCGTGATCCAATTCTTTTCCCTGCTTACCACACCTACTTTATCGTAGTAAACCCGTTCTGCTTTTTGTAAGGGCATTCTCCAGTACAGTGCTTGATCGGTCATTGCGAAACCTTCTTTGCAAGAGCCTAGAATCGACTGATCGCAGATGAAAAAGATGCGCTCTTCCGCCGCCGCGAATAAGAAAGATTGGCTGGCGTTGCGTACTTTTCTGGCGGGCATATTGAAAAAGTCGGTATAGAGCGTTTCTTCTTCTACTTCAAAATAAAGGTAATCCATGACGAGTTGATACAAATCAATTTGTTCCAAACTCAGGGCTTCATACTTCAAAATTCGATCTGAAAGCGCGACTTTATTCAAATCTTTGGCATAGTGGACGATAAAATAATCCATCATGCCTTCAAAGCTATTTTCAATCAGATGATGCGTAGCAACTTCCTCCATATCTTGGGTTTCGATTTGCCGCGCCATTTGCTCTGCTCGCAATTGTACACTTTCCCGAAAACCCACTTGATACAATAATTCTACGTAATTTTTGTGTTGGTTCGCTTGGTGTTCTTCCACAATTCTTTGGCGAAAGGCTTCAAAGAAAAGGTCGATTAGTTGCTGCTGTAAGTCACCCGTTTTGTCCACTTGGTAGCGAACCGCTGCTATGCTTTCTTTGGGTTGCGGCGTACCACAGTTGAAGCAAAATCTTGCCTCCTCTGGCAGTGCCGTTGAACAGTTAATACAATATTTCATATATAAGTAAGAAGTCAGATACAAGAAGCGAGATGTACGATGTCAGACGCTGAATATTTATCATCAACTCACTGCGAAATTTTTATTTGAAGAGTAGGTTATATTTTACCTACTCCCTTATTAGTCCATTCCATCCTAAGCACTTTTTGCTTTAAGCTTGTGAAACACATCCAAGAACTTCAAGAAAAGTATCTGGCAGTAAAACAGATCAGATTTAGTGTTAGCACCTACATCTCTAATGCGAAGATAAAACAATTCTTTGAGCTCCTTTATGAATCCTAATTTGGGTGTCTCTTTTGGATAGAAATAACATCCTTTCTGTCCGAAGGGCCTTTTCAAAGACGGAATTAAGCAGACATACACATTCCATTCGGAATAAAAAAGTGCATTTTTTTTTTTGCTTGGAAAGACATCCATTTGAAGCAAATGATTTGAATCCTTACCGACAAACGGAAGTTTTACTGTATTTATAGAATTATGACGCTCTTTAAACTCAAATACTCAAAATAAAACAGAGCGCGAATATTTTTTTACTTTTGCAGGCGTTTTTGAAGGGAAGAATGAAAAAACCATTCTGATTGAACGAAAACGAAAAAAACGTGTATTTCACCATCGAATGTAAATTATTAAGTAATACGAAATAGTAAATTTGCACGATTTGATTTTTGTTGGGTAGCTGAAATGAAATAGATGCTTCTAACAAAAATCAGCTATCCCAAAATGTAAATTTATTATTGGATTCAGACTAATTCAATGAAATCATTTAAAACGCAGCACAATATTGTCGGTTGGGTGGTTTTTGCCATTGCTTTTGCGGTATATTTTGCTTCTGCTGAGCGCACAGGAAGTCTTTGGGATTGTGGTGAATTTATCACAGGAGCTTATAAACTACAAGTCGTGCATCCACCTGGTGCACCGCTCTTCGTTCTCGTTGGTCGAATGTTCACTTTTGTAGCGGAAATATTCTCTGACAATCCAGAAGATATTGCTTTTTCTGTGAATATCATGTCGGGTGTTTGCACAGCATTGGCGGCTGCTTTTGTGGCTTGGATTACAATTATACTGGGTAAGCTGGCTTTTGTGGGTCGTACAGAAAAACTGGAGCAGGGGCAAGTGATCGCTTTGTCTGGTGCTGGTTTAGTGGCTGGATTGAGTACAGCTTTTGCTTCTTCCATTTGGTTTTCTGCTGTGGAAGGAGAAGTCTATGCTATGTCCACTTTTTTCACTGCTATGACGCTGTGGACGGTCATCAAATGGTATTCCTTACCCGATGAACCCAAATCCGATCGCTGGCTGATTTTTGCGGTTTATGCAACGGGGCTTTCCATTGGCGTTCACTTGCTGAGTTTATTGACTTTTCCAGCCTTGGCTTTGTTCTACTACTTCAAAAAATACGAAAAAATTTCCTTCTGGGGCATGCTGGCAGCAGCGGGTATCGGTGTAGCTTTTATTGTATTCATACAGACCTTCATCATCGTTGGTATTCCTAAGCTTTGGGCGGAGATGGAACTGCTGACGGTGAATGGAATGGGGCTGCCCGTACATTCTGGTCTTATCCCCACTTTCTTAATCGTTACTGGTTTGATTGCAGGTGGCTTCTACGCCGCTCATCGTTCTCAAAACGCCAATTTACAAAAGCTCTTAGTCGCGCTTTCCATGGCAATTATCGGCTATTCGACGATTGGAGTGGTCGTCATTCGCGCCAATGCCAATACCCCGATTAATATGAATGAACCTAGTGATGTCATGCGTTTGATTCCCTACATCAATCGCGAGCAGTACGGAGAGCGTGCCTTGTTGAGTGGTCCAGATTTCGACTCTGAGCCATACAAATCAGAAACCGAAGAACGCTACGGATTGGTGGGCGATCAATACGAGATAGTAGATGAAAAAATCACCCTAAAATATAGAGCATCGGACAAGCACTTCTTTCCACGTATGCAGGATGGTACCCAAAGCCGCCCGCAACTCTATCAAATGTGGATGGAAAGTTGGGGAAGCAAACGCAAATCGCCGACTCTTTTTGATAATATCATGTTCACGATGCGCTACCAAATTGGTTGGATGTATTGGCGATATTTTATGTGGAATTTTGCAGGCAAACAGAATACTGAGCAAGGTTATTTCAAATGGGATATTACGCAAGGGAATTGGGCTTCAGGCATCGGTTTTATAGATGAAGCGCGTCTGCACAATATGAGCGAACTGCCCGATTCTAAGAAGAATGCAGAGGGGCGCAATCGCTATTATATGCTGCCGTTTTTGTTTGGTCTGCTGGGACTTATTTTCCATTTCCAAAATCGAAGAAATGATGCCCTAGGCATCTTAGCGATGTTTATTATCACAGGAATTGGAATTATCATTTATTCCAACCAGCCGCCCAATGAACCGCGCGAACGCGACTATGTACTCGCGGGTTCTTTCTTCACCTACTGCATCTGGATCGGTTTGGCTGTTCCTGCCCTGTACCAAATTTTCAAAGAGCGAGCAAATCTGAGTAGTCCAGTAAGTGCCATTTTGGGAGCGGCTTTGGTTTTGATCGCTCCTATTCTAATGGGAACGCAAAACTTTGATGACAATAGCAGAAAAGACCACACTGGCGCGAGAGATTATGCGGCTAACTTTCTCAATTCAGTGGACGAAAATGCCATTATTTTCACCTATGGCGATAATGATACCTATCCGCTCTGGTACGCCCAAGAAGTGGAAGGGATTCGAACCGATGTGCGTGTGGTGAATTTGAGTTTGATCGCAGTGGATTGGTACATCGATCAGTTGCGCAGAAAAATCAACGAGTCCGAAGCGATTAAGATGACGATTCCGCGTGAAGCCTATCGCGGTCGAAAAAGAGTAGTGACTTATTATCGTCCGACGGGTGGCAATGATGCGCCTATGGACTTGCGACAATTCGTGAAATTCATCGGTGAAGATCATCCATTCACGGCGCAAGGCAGAAAATTTGATAGCTTCTTCAGTACCAAAAACGTTTACATTCCAGTCAATAAACAACGCGTCATCGCAAACGGTACAGTGAATGCAGCCGACACAGCGAGAATCGTGAATCGCGTTAATTTCCAAGTCAACAAAGCCAATCTGATTAAAGATGAATTGGCCATTTTAGACATCATTGCTTCTAATGCCTTTGAGCGTCCGATCTATTTTGCAGTCACTTGTCAGCCTAATAAAATGATGGGCTTGCGCGATTATATGCAGCTCGAAGGCTTGGCTTTGCGCATCATTCCTGTGAAAACAAAAAGCGATCCAGTGTATAGCGTGATTGGTAGTGGAAGAGTTGCGCCAAATAAAGTCTATTCCAATGTGATGAAAGAAGATCGGGGAGATGACCGTTACTTCCGCTGGGGTAATTTTGATAACGAGAAATTATTTGTAGATAAAAGTTATATGCCAAGTGTGCAAAGTCATCGTTTGATGCTATTGAGAACGGCGAATTACATGGCGCAAAACGGCGATAAGGCACGTGCAGTCGAACTCATCGACCAGTATTTCAGTGCTTTTCCACACATGAATTTTCCTTACGACATCAATGCACTCTATTTTATTGAGGCTTATCTAAGAGCGGATGCAAAAGAACAAGCCAAGCCACATCTGGAAACACTTGCGACCGAAACATTAGATCAACTGGAGTTCTTTGAATCCTTGAGTGAAAACGACATTAAAGGGGCAGGAAGTTATGAGCAGGATTTCAATACGACGCTTACTATCGTAAATGGCATTGTGAGTATTGCTCAACAAATAGGGGATGATGAGTTGCTGAAAAAATACCAAGACTTGTTCTCTGGTTATATCTCTGCACAGCAGCAGTTGCCAGGTTAGTTTGTATTGTCAAAGAAACGCTACTTTCTCAATATCCATATATCTTGTGGCAACCATTTATTGGGTTCAGGTGGAGGTGTGATGTGCGCTACTATTTCTAGGTCTTTGAATAAATGGAGCATGAAATCTTTGGGATGGAAAGTGGAGTAGGTGCGATGACCTTCTTTCACTTTTCCTCTAATGACCAATTGTCCTTTCTGGTATTGCTCCAATTCTTGCGGACTTAGTTTTGGCTTAAAATTATCGCCTTGTGTGGTTAAGAAAAGAAGACCGTCTTTGCGTAAAATCCGTTGTAGTTCAGCGATCCAATTCCAGTGCAGTTCTTTTGAAAGATGCGTGAAAATGGAGATGCCGTAGATGACATCAAAAAAGTTGTCTTGGTAAGATAAATTGGCGGCTAAACCATTGTGGCTGAATTGGATATGAGCTAAATTTGCTTTGCACCAAGCGATAGATTTAGCATTGTAATCTGTTCCATAATATTCACCTCTTGCTCCTAAAAGCGAAGGTAAATGTCGAATGATTCTTCCTGGTCCGCAGCCCCAATCCAAGATGCGCGCGCTGCTCAAGTTCATGTAAGGTTTCAAATGATTGACAAGCCACTGCGCACTTGCTTGGCTTTCTGTGTAGTATTTTTCGTAATTTAATTGGAAAGATTCGTACATCAAATAATCTGGTGGGAGCTGTACTTCAGGATGCTTTTCTTTGAAGGCACGATTGATCCTTCGATTGCGCCACTTTTGCAGCAAAAATCGAAGCCAATCTGTCCAATAGATCAATCGAACAGATCGTAAGAAGTTGGAGATTTGTCCTTTGTTTATAAGCATGTAATATGATCTCCGTTTTGTCATCTTTCGTTAAAATCCAAACTAGTACATGCCAACCAACTTTTTCTTTCTATTTGCTGTTTTTCATTAAATAACGAAATTACATGGATGCTATTACTTTGAAACAGCAAGCGCTAAATTTGACTTTTATTGAACGAATAGAATTAGCACGTCTATTACTTGATAGTATTGTAGCGGAAGAACATTCCACTGAGCTATCAACAACGCAAGTCACAGAGCTCAAAAATCGCTTGGAAGCTTTTCGTAGAGGAAGAATGAAGACTATTTCTGGCAAGGAGTTGCACAGACGCATGTTATCTACGCCATGAACTCCCAAGCCGTCCGATAGGCCTCCACTTCATCACAATATTTCAAAAAAGCATCGTAAAAAGGATCACCACTGATCGTCGCACTATCCCCAACGATGATAAGTTTTTTTCTAGCTCTAGTCATCGCCACATTCATTCGGCGGTAGTCTTTCAGAAAGCCAATTTCTCCTTTGTTATTCGAGCGTACTAAAGAGATGTAAACAATGTCGCGTTCCTGTCCTTGAAAGCCGTCTATCGTATTGATTGTCAATGCTAAACCTTCCAAATCAGCATCTTCTCGCACTTTCTCTTCCATGTGAATGACTTGCTCGCGATAAGGCGAAATCAATGCAATCGAAGGCATATTTTCTGGATTCAATTTTTTCTTTAATAAATAAAGATGCTCGCAAAGAATTTGAAATTCTTCTGGATTGTAGCGGCTACGGTGTTTTTCGTTGAGCTTTTCATCAAAGCCACAGCCTGCGGTATCTATAAATTCGAGCGGCTGCCTGTCTTCTGGATAAAGCAAATGATAAGCGACCGTATCGTCCGCTTTCAGTGCACCGTCATAGAATTGCTGATTGGAAAACTGCATAATCGTCTTGTTCATACGATACTGCACATTCAAAAAGTTTACCTCCGATAGCCGTTCAATACTTTTCTCAATCAGTGTCTTATCAAAGCCTCGTTTTTGTGCTTCTTTGGATTTAATGGTAGGCGGCAATTGGAAAGGATCGCCCGCCAAAACAACTTTGGAGGCTTTGGTAATTGGAATCCAAGTGGCGGACTCCAAGGCTTGTGCCGCTTCGTCTATCACCACCGTTCTAAATTTATATTTTGCTAGAAAAGGATGCACAGCACCGACCAAAGTGCAGGTAATCACTTGAGCACCAGAGAGTAAGCGATCTAGTAAACTGTCTTCTAGGTGTTTTGCCCACTGGCTGAGTTCCTTTGCTTCCTGCAAGTAGCCCGCGCGTTCAGTTCGTTCCTTTCGACCATAGCGCCGACGAATCCGCCAAGCCTTTTTCCTCAATTCTACGGCTTGCAGCCGAATCTTTTTGACATTTTTGCTCTCTGGATGATTGGATACTTGTACTTCTAAGGTGTGCGGCAAAATCTTATCATCTACTCTGGAAATATTACCTACGCGGATGACATTGAGTTGTAGCTCGGCGAGCCGTTCTGTCAATAAGTCCACCGCAGCATTACTAGGCGCAGTGACCAAAACCGTATTTTCGATTTTGCACAACTCTCGCACCGCATATACCAGCGTGGTCGTCTTACCCGTTCCAGGAGGACCGTGAATAATAGCGACATCTTTGGCGGCTATAATATTTTTGACCGCCGATTGTTGTGCTTTGTTCAGGTGTGGCAGTATCACATTAGGACTAGGATTAGGCGTCTGTGCTTTGCTGTGTCCGAGGAGTACATCGCGCAAACTTGCCAGGCGATTGCCGTTGGCTTTTAAGACTTGCTTGGTCGCCACTTCCATAGCTTCGAAGGTGCGTACATCAAACATCAAATCCACACCAAAAAGATCAAACTTGATCCAGTTAGGTAAGTCTTTGGTATTGAGGATAATGCGCATTTTATTTTTGTCCAAATAATCAATGACGCCAAGTCGCTCAGGATAGTGAATACGCGGTCTTTTAGTGAAGAAATTAACCACTTTACCCGAACGAAAATGATGCGAAACCTCTTTGTGTTGGGTGCGCTCCGCAATCAAATAAGCACGATCGCCTACAGTATAACCCGTTTTCAAGATATTGAGCGGATACCAACAATATCCCTTAGCCACGCGCTCTTCCAGCGAAAGGGACTTCATTAATTCCTTGAAATATTCGTAATTTTCTCGACGCTCTAGTGCTAGTAATTCCAGCACTTTTTCGAGTTCCTCGGCGGGCATTCTTTTTTCTTTTTTGATCATTTTATGATTTGATAAGAAGGGGGAAATACATCATTTGTCTAATCCAAAGCATACGGTAAATAAGTGGTCTAAAAGACAAAGAATTATTGGTTCAGGTCAGTGAAATAAAATCCAGGATTTAGATCGGAACAAGCTAATAGCCAACAGCAAACTGTCAAAAGCACTAAAACTACTTTCCATTAAAGCTCGGTTTTCTTTTTTCCACAAAAGCACTTGCGCCTTCTACAAAATCTGCCGTTCCAGCCGTTAGTCCAAACTTTTCGACTTCTCGTTCAAAACCGTCCACACTTTCCTCAAAATAGGCATTTACGGATTCAATCACCTTTGCGATAGCAACGGGTCCTTTGGTCGCAATTTTTTGAATTAAACTATTGGCTTTTCCAATGGCATCCGCTTTATTTGGAAATACGTAATTCACTAGACCCAAACGCTCTGCTTCTGCTGCCCCAATCATATCCGCCGTCAACATCAATTCTAACGCTTTACCTTTCCCAATGTATTGCACCAAACGCTGTGTACCACCGTAGCCTGGAATGATGCCTAGATTAACCTCTGGTTGTCCAAACTTAGCATTTTCGGTCGCGATACGTAAGTGGCAAGCCATCGCCAACTCACAACCGCCACCCAAAGCATAGCCATTGACTACAGCTATGACGGGTTTAGAAAACTGCTCTATGGAAAAGAAAATGTCTTGTCCCCTTTTGGAAAGGGTAGATGCTTTATCCGCCGAAAGTCCTAGAAACTCTTTGATGTCTGCACCCGCGACAAAAGATTTTTCTCCTGCGCCTGTCAGTACAATTCCTTTCAAATTTTCTATTTCACAAGCTTCTTTCGAGAAAAAATGTTGTAGCTCCAAAAGGGTTTGTTCATTCAAAGCATTCAAGGCTGTTTCTCTATTGATCGTCACTGTAGTGATGCCATTTTTGGCTTGCTGAATATTTAATATTTCGTATGACATATTGTTTTTTTTGGTAAAGAATTACAAATTTTTCATTCTGTTATTTTCGTATTTTTTAAAGTTCGTAGTACACCTTTACCATCCGCTTTGTTGTAAATTTTGGGTCAATTGGCAGAATAAGTACGCAAAAAAGCGGCGAGTTGTTTGTATTTGGACAATTGCTCGGGTATAGTATAGCGTCTTTCTAAGTCATCGAGGTAGTACTGTACCAATAAGTCAAAATTGGGGTAGAAAGCCAATTGAGCGGCACTGATTCCTCGAATTGCTCGGTTGAAAGGGTTGAGCGACCACTTTGATTTTGGCTGTGAAATATCATTCAGGACTTCGTGCAACGAAGCAATTTGATCCAATTCATCCAGCAATTGAAACCCAAAACTATTGAGGAATAGGCTGCTTTGTTCAACAATGAAATGGGTATCCTTTGGCGTGTAAATTTTAAATCTTTCTATTTCTTCTTCCTGATAGTTTCTAATGCTGGTGACGATGGTATTATTTTCTTGAGTGAAGCCGCCCAAGCCCTGCACAAAAGGGCGAACCAATTGTTCCACTGCTTCATTTCGCACCCCAATAAAAATATCGGCTATACTCAATTCATCGTAATTGGTGATGCTGTAAATGATATTTTGAAAGCCATTTTGAGTCGTTTTCCTAAATTGATTGTAGGAGGGAACGTGCTGAAAATCGCTCTGCTCAAATAGGTCTTGTAGCCGCTGTATCAGCCAAGATGCCCTTTGATGCGTTGTATTGTTCATGCTTTTATAGTTTACTGATTTCTATCTGCTGACAGAAAAATTTATTTTTCGGTCTGACTTCTCACTTCTTAAGTCTGACTGCTGTTCTCTTGAATCAGACCGCTCACTTACTACTTCACCTGCACCCGCGCCAAACCACTCGAGAAATCGCGTACATCCAAATAACGCGGTGGAATCTGTAAATTTCCATATTGATCTACAAAGCCGATGCCTTCATAAAAAGCCACTCTCGCTAAATTTTCTTGATACGCCCAAGCCAAACCAAATTCTGCTGGAGTAATCCTGTTGCCCGCTGTATCTAGGATACCCCACAATTGCCGTTCTTGGAAAAAAGTTCTACCTTCTGAAAAAGGGAGTAGTTGCTGGTATATAATTGGAATGATTCGATCTCCGCTAGCATTGATGACCCCGAATCTCCCGTCCATTTCGGCGATCCACAAACCTTCATTTGCATACCAAAGACTTTGGTATGTATCGGACAATTGTTCGCCTTTGTCATTGATTAAAAAACAGCCTTTTTCTTGCCTCACTGCGGCAACCTGCTCCACAAAATTACTAGCACTTTCATACTGAAAAGGAATAATATTTATTCCTTGTTCATCCAAAAATCCATATTGTCTGTCTTTTTTTGCTCGAATCAAACCTTCCGAGGGTAAGTCTATTTTGTCATAAATTTCTTCGATCACGAATTGACCCGTACTATCAATCAAGCCGTATTTTTTTAAGGCTTTTGCTTTCGCTAGTCCATTTTTAAAATTAGAAGCACTAGCGAAACGGGGCGTAATCCCTACCGCTCCTTTTTTATCAATAAAGCCATAAATACCTGCTTCTCTGACTCTTGCTAGTCCTTCACTAAAATCCTCGACTTCTTCGTAAGTGGCAGGAATTGCCCACTTGCCCAAAACATTGATGAAGCCCATTTTATTTTCCCAAGTCAAGACCCTAGCTAGCCCCTCTTGAAACGCCCAAACGCCTTTGAATTGCGGCTCAATCACAAAATTTCCTGTCTTATCAATAAAGCCCCATTTACCTTTGATTTGAACGGCGGCTAATCCCTGCTGAAAATCTCGCACATCATCGAACCGAGCAGGAATTTGCAATGTTCCCGCTCGGTTCATATAGCCCCATTTAGCAATGGCTTCACTAAAATCTTTTTCGGGAGCAGGTAATTCAGCGAGTTCTTCTGCTATACTAAGCTGTTGTTCTTCTGACTGCTCTTCACTCGCATCGGACTGGCATTGAGAGAAAAGAAAAATAGAGAAGGCAAGAACGATACTAGAATATTTCATGTGCATCAAGAGCTTTATATTTTACTTAGTTCTACTTTAATACTCTAAAAACGAGGTATTTCGTCTTTGAAAAATATAGTGTGAAGGAGGGAATTTTTATGCAATAAAAATTCCCTCCTTGTGGGACTTTTCGGACGGAGAGAGATATTTGAATAATTTTTTTCAAAAAAATTATTCAAATATCTCTCTCCGTCCATAAAAACCCATTGAAAACAAAATGAAAAACGAAGTTTTTCATTTTGTTTTCAATGATTTGCAATACGCTGCTTAGAGTCTCAAAGTAGATTAGCAACAGCAGTAAGCAACTTTTCGTTAAAAAATTGCCTCTTTTATCGTTCCTAATTGTTCTTTTTTAAAATTCAGAAATAGCATTCATGAAAACTAGCCTGCTCCTAATTGCTTTAGGATTCCTATTCAGCGACTGGATTACATACGAATCAAAAGACGGTCAATTTAGCATCTCTGCACCTGCTAAATTACAGGAAAAAATAGACACTTTTCAGACGGAATTAGGGATGCTTTACTACCATACACTTTATCATCAAGCCGCCGAAGCAACTGGTAATCAAGTGTATATGCTTTCCTATTGCGATTATCCCAAAGGTACGATTCATTCTGATTCTGTGGCGATCTTACAAGACTTTTTTGAGGAAACAATGCAAACCGCTAAGTTTAGCATCAATGGCGAACTGATGTACCAAACCGATCAAGATTATTACGGCTATCCTGGCAAATATTGGCGCATAGACTACAGAAAAGGTACAGCAGTCATCAAAACGAAAGCCTTTGTCGTCAACAATCGCTACTACGCCGTACAAGTGGTGGCAACTAAGGCGAGACACATCAATAGAGAAAGTGAGCGATTTTTGGATTCTTTTCAATTGTTGGAGACAGCACGATGAATTTGATTCATATTGCTTGTCTGCATCAGGCTGATGCGCCCTAGAAGAGTAGCTACCAATCGCATAAAAAGACTTTATTTATCTTTGCGCTTTCACAAATTGAGGAAAGCGAATGCTAATCTACAAGTTCAATAAGAATTTGGCGGCACTGAGTATGCTCGTGCAGTACCGAAAGCTCTATTTTATAGATAGCGAGAAGTTACCTAGCAAGGATGGCGCGACCGTATTTGCTGTCAATCATCCTACTGCCTTTACGGATTCCTTTATTTTCATGGTTTATTCGCCTTTTGATTGCTATTTTATGTTGCGAGGCGATTTTTTTCGAGTCTCTCCTTTTGTGCGTTGGTTCATGGATCAAATTCGCTTGATCCCTATATTTCGACAACGCGATGGCATCAGTGCTTTAAAACAAAATCAAGAATTATTTGAAATGTTCTATCAGATTTTGCACGACAAAAAGGACATTTCAATCATGGTGGAAGGTTCGCACGACCACAGAAAACGCTTGCGAAAAGTGCAGCGCGGAACGGCTAGGATTGTTTTTGGAACTTACGACAAATATGGTGATGAAGACATTAAAATTGTACCTGTTGGTGTGACCTACTCGAATGTGACTCAATTTCGTTCGACGGCAGCCGTTCGTTTTGGTGACCCGATTTTACTGAAGGATTATTTGACTTTGCACCATGAAAAGCCACGAAAAGCCATGCTCAAAATGACCAAAGATATTGAAGATGCGATGAAGCCGCTTTTGGTGCACATAGAACGTGAAGAAGATGATGAAATCGTTAATCTACTCTTGGACATGAGCCGAAATGATCGCGTGGAATCTTTATTTCCTCCTTTTTCTAAAAATGCACAAGCCTTGGAGGAGGAAATCGCTCTAGCGAATCAGGTGAACGCTATGCAAAGCAATGAAAAAGCGGATTTTGCTGCGAAGATACAAGCCTATTTCAAACACTTAAATACTTTGAATGTAAAGGATTTAGGTTTGGCACAATGTAAGCAAATTGGTTTCGAGACGCTTGTCTTTCTGTTACTCGGAAGTCCACTTTTTGTGTTGGGCTATATTCTTGCTTTTGTGCCACTTCTAATTGCAAAAAGGGTATTGAGCAAAGTCGAAAAACCTGAATTTATCGCTTCCATGATGTTGGTCAGCGGCATGTTCGGCTACTTGATTTATTTTATTGTAATGCTGATTGTTGCTTTCGTGATCGGCACTTGGTGGAGTATTCTCGGCGTTTTTCTAATGCCCTTCATTAGTTATTTTGCGATCCTTTATCGAGATGTGTTTTTGAAGTGGCGCGCTGTGCAGCAATTCAAGGCTTTGGATATAGAAAAAAAAGAAAGTTTATTGAAAAAAAGGACTTCTATTCTAGGGCTTTTTCAAACTAGAGCAATGAACTTATCTACTCCTTAACAAATATTTACTTAGCGTTCACATTATTAACAAAGGCATTTGAAGGATTCGCTTTATCTTTGTTTTGTATTTCAATCAAAATGTAATCAGCTATGAAAAAAGAGAAGAAGCTAGTACGATTTGATTGGGCGATGAAAAAATTGCTCCGAAACAAAGCCAATTTTGATATTCTGGAGGGCTTTTTAAGTGAACTACTTTCAGAAGACATCACCATAGAACAAATTCTGGACAGTGAAAGTAACAAAGAGGAAAATGATGATAAACACAATCGTGTTGATATTCTGGTAAAGGATGAAAAGGGTGATCTTGTCATCATCGAAGTGCAGAATAGTAAAGAACACGACTATTTTCATCGTATTTTGTACGGAACTTCTAAAGTGATAACGGAGCATATCAATGAAGGTGATCCATATGCGAAAGTCAAAAAAGTCATTTCCGTAACCATTGCTTATTTTGATTTGGGT
>JBCCRX010000130.1:0-15393 GCA_039201015.1 Bacteroidota bacterium
ATTTACTTACGTTTCGCTGATTTGAAAATCAAAAAATCAAAATTTAATACTGTTCATACAAGAAAAAATACCTTTTTGAAAAATTTTATTCCATACAATTTCTCAAAAAAGGACTCTTGGACAGAGAGAAAAAATCAAAATTTTCAATTTTGATTTTTTCTCTCTGTCCAGAGGGGTAATTGAAATTTTTCGCAGAAAAATTTCAATTGTATGTAGCACTTCTGTTGCAAATTCATTTTTTCAAAATAGATTTCAGCGAAACGTGAGCATTTAATTTTTTATATGTTCATTTCTTTATTCGGCAGCCTATCTATAAAGTAGGTCTAAGTGAATGTATAATTTCAAAAAACTAAGATGCGTAAAACTAGTACTACTTCCGATACGGTATAGATTCTAATATGTTCTCAGAAACAACTCAAAAAGCTACTAAACGCTTATTAAAAGTTTTTAAATTCTAATGAAGATTCATGTCACGATCAAAAAATTAAAATACATTTATTTTTTTGTAATATATTTGGAACATTTACGCGCTATTTACGAATAAACAGGAAATTTATCCATTGTGATAGTCGAGCTATTTAATTATTTGTGGCTACCAAGTTGAAAATTTTTTTTTAAGTACAAACCAATATCTGATACGTTCGTTTTATTTAAGCTTTATAATCAATTTTTTATTTAGGATCAATAAATTTTACCAAAATATAATTCTTAGTACTTCTACCCAAAATTAAAGTTTGAGCAAAACGAATAGAGACTCAAAACAAAGCGAGTGTCAATCTTATACAAGAATTGTTATTTTTGTAAAAAAAAGCTGATATTTACTTTGGGGGGAATTATCTAATTTCTAACAGAATAACAAAATACAACTACGCAAAGAAAATGGTCCTTATCTAGCTTTGTTTGATATAATGATTTAACTACTTAGATTCAAATATGAATTCAAAGCAATCTATACTTTTAGTAGAGCCTGATCAAGGACTTGAAGATTTTCTAATCCAACTTTTTCATAAAGAATACGCGATTCAAACTGCGGCAGATGCTGTAGAAACTTTGCACTACTTGTATCAAGGCAATCTACCAGATTTATTAATTATTGATTTAAACTTAGTAGGTATTTCTGGTCAGGAACTAATAAATCAAATTAAAACGAATGGTATCACCAAAAACATTCCTGTAATTGCACTTTGTGGTAGTAACTATCATGAAGAGGATATGATAGTCGTTTCTAATCAAATAAAATTTTTAGCTAAAAAGCCATTCGATCCAAATGATCTGATCGTGCAAATACGCAAAGCCATTTTAAGTTAGAGACGTAAGTGAAAAAGCAGACTTAAGAAGCGAGAATTTAGAGACAAGAAGTTGATAACATATCAATCGAAAAATCTTACTCGCTGATTCAATTTTGTTCAAACACTTGATTTAGTTAACAAATTAAAATCACGTATCCCGACATGAAACAAGTTCTACAAGGTCTAACTAGGCTGAAGCCTACTATTTTACTTTATTTAGGAACAAAAGACCATATACATCAAATCTCACTATCTAGTACAAAAAGGCACGCTGGCTTACGATTGATACATATTGGCAGCGAGGAGAAAATAGTATCTTGGTTGGCAGCAGAAGTCGAAAAACAGGAAATCATAGGAACAGATTACACGATTCTGTGCGACTATCAACACCTAAAATCAAATGACTTTGCCTTGTTGCACAGTGTAAACGCTCATCCAAAACTAAAATTCATTCCTTTTTTCGTCCATACCGAAGAACAAGATGAGATAGATTGTGACTATTTATTAAGCCTCGGTGTGGATGATTGCCTAAGAACACCTTTGGACTGGCAAAATGTGGAAAGAAAGGTTGATTTTTGGCTAACGTATAAAGAAGCTATTAAATCTGATCGTCCAAGAAAGACGATAAGGAAAGTACCCAAAACACTTATTTCGCCAGCAAAGAGAATGTTTGATCTAATTGTGGCTAGCACGCTACTTCTTTTGTTGAGTCCACTCTTTCTATTAATTGCTCTTCTGATCAAAATAGATTCTAAGGGTTCCATTTTTTATAAATCGAAGCGCGTAGGCATGGCTTACCAGACATTCGATTTCTGGAAGTTTCGCTCTATGTACCAAGACGCAGATGAACGCCTGCACCGACTACTCCACCTTAATCAATACGACGAGTCGGATTCTTGCAACAATTGTTTCATCAAATTAAAAAATGATCCGCGCATCACTAAAGTAGGCAGATTTATCAGAAAGACAAGCTTAGACGAACTCCCTCAACTATTCAACGTACTCAAAGGAGAAATGTCTTTGGTGGGCAATCGTCCGCTTCCACCTTACGAAGCTATTCTGATGGTAAATGACTATCGCGCTGCTCGTTTCTTAGCTCCCGCAGGTCTTACGGGACTCTGGCAAGTATCCAAGAGAGGAAAAAGCGATATGTCAACCGAAGAGCGGGTCGAACTTGATATTACTTATGCTAGAAATCAATCTTTTTGGTATGATATCAAGCTGTTAATCAGGACTTTACCAGCTATGATTCAGGAAGAAGACGTTTAATTACAGAAAGCTGAAAAACGACAATTTGACAGTAAATATGAATAATACCGCCAAATCGCCGTCCCTCAAATGATTAATTTATTCAGCGGTCATCTTCAATGTCCGTACTCCTTCTTCTGCGTGCACATACACAAAATATGTACCCGCAGCAAATTGATCTAAGCCATAAGTCAAACGATCTTTTTGCAATTTATCGTAGGTATAGGAAGTGATTACCCGACCATGTATGTCTAAGAAGCGCACCTCTATATCTTGCGCCTTTACGAAGTCCATTTCCAAAGTGACAAATTCGTCTGCTGGTGTTGGATAGACTTTGACGATATTGTCTGCTGACAATTTGGGTAAGGTCGCCGAAATCAAATCTTGATCGTCGCTGACTGAAATATCAACCAACGGCACCACATCAAAACCAAAACCAATGTAGCTGTAATCGCCTGTATTGCCGACATCTAGCATAGACGCATATCTCGGACTTCCCTCCAAATCCGAACGAATAAACATGGATTGGTAATTAAATTCTGTACTGCCAATCAGTTGGAATATTTGATCGTCGTTTGCGTCGTATTGTATGACTGTGAAATAGTAAGAATCGTCTTCTAATGGCACACCAACTTCGTCTATACTCATCGGTACCGTAATGAAACCCGTTTCCGTGCCGTCGAAAGTATAGATATTGAAGCCTACGGGTTCTTCATTATACTCATCAAAATTGGCTTGAAAATCGCCATTTGTGTCGCCTTCCCATTTGTAGGTCAAAATATTGACGGTTCTATCAATCAGTTCAGCAGCATTGTTCACGGCAAAGCTGACATAGCGACCAAAAAAGCCATCTCCTCTTGGAATGTAATAGCAATTGCCGTAAGAATAGACATTGTCATCAGCTGGACTAATCGAAATCAGCCCCGTGTTGTTGAACCATTTAGAATAGGTTGTATCGGAGACCGCAAACTGAAAAGTACGACTATTATTAGCAGGTATTTCGTCTTCGTTGGTGGCACTGATGCTGTAAGCACCTTCATAAACCGCAAGCTCATCGGCTGGTGTGAAGGTGTTCTCAAAAACAACATCTTCCTGAGTAGAATCCACTGCCAATAGATCAATGGACAAAGATTCACTGAAAACTTCTTCGGCAGTTGCGAAATTGGCAATGCTTACTTCCAACGTAATGTCCGTTTGGTCTTGTGAGCCTTCATTGGCGATATCAGCCAGAAATCCAAAAGCTTCTATTTGGCTCGCTGGCGTGACGGAATTGGGAGCAACTGCGTAGAAGCTGGCACTCACACTTAAATCATTTGCCGCACGCGCGTCTTCGTTAATAATAGCAACATCATCCACTTGCCAAGCATAGCCACAACCTGTTAGATCGCCACCATTATCCGTTCCGCCATCAGAAAGAAAGCGAAAGGCAAACCAATAGGAGGATGCTCCCGCAGCAACTTCTGAAATATCAATATTGATAACTTGTGGGTTCAAATCTGGAGAAGAAGTACCGTCTCCAAACTCGTTGGCTTCTATACCTGGAAAAACCTCAAAAGATATCCAATTCATAGAATCTGTGCTCACCTCTATGGTTGGACGATCGTTGAAACTTCTGTAGAAAGTCTCGAATTGCAAAAAAACAACATCCAAATTGGAAGCGTCCAGTTGAGGAGAAACCAACCATGCTTCTTGATTTGCGAACGTACAATTCAAATCCGAATCAAAGACCATCCAACCATTACCAGCAGTAGTCGATTGTAGTGAGCCAGTAGGAAAATCCCCCATTGGTCCGAAGGTTGTCCAGGTCCAATTGGAGCTAGCAGACATATCGCCCTGTATTTCGATAGCAGACCAGTTATCTGGTAAACCACCGTCAAAGGTTTCGGTAAAAACGGCATTTTGAGCATTCAAAAAACCGAAAAAAAATAAAGAAATAAAGAGTAAGAAATTTTTCATTAAGTAAATTTAGTTGAGAAATGATTGAAAAGGAAGTCAGATGTCGGAAGCGAGAAGATAGACGTAAAAATTTCATAATCCTTTGATTAAGAAGCTTTGTCTGTCAATTCCTAACTTGTGGATATTGAAATGAACCGAACCACAAAGGCACAACAGCCTAAGGCGGTTCAGAAGAAAACAAATTATTATATTGAAAATCAGTTATTTATCTTTATAATCGCTTTGTTTCTTTTGTGGTCAAAAAGTGAAATTTCCACTAGTAAGCAAGTGTTCTCTACAATTAAGTAACCTGCTTCACTATCTACTATACAATCATTTCATGGATGAAAAAATTAAATTTTGATGTATAAGTAACGGCTAAAGTAGATCAATTGTGTAGAAAGCAGGACGAAAAGAGGTACGAGTTTGTCTGTTTGATGACGATATGCTGTTTACGGAAGGAAGAAGCGTGATCTTTTGGTGTTTGATGATACGCTAATCGGATGGAAGTTTCTTGCCAAATCATCAACTAAACAGATCACCAAAGTTATTGAGGACAGCTTTTGGCTTTTTTCTTGAAACAGCTTATGAAAAGGACTACCTCCTCTCCTAGCCTACCCTAAAATTCACTCGTAAAATGAAAAGATACTTCAGGATGATTGTCCTGCGCCATTTTCAGTGTCCAAGCACTTTGCGCTAGGAATACCCAGTTACCATATTTGTCCTTTGCCATATCATTTTTCCGCCGCTGTAAAAATTCTTTGAAAGCATTATCATCTTCGCAAGTCACCCAACAAGCTTTGTGTAAGCTAATCGGTTCATAATTGACCGAAGCTCCGTATTCGTGTTTCAAGCGATATTGTATGACATCAAACTGTAGTGCGCCCACCGTGCCGATGATTTTTCTTTGTGTATTTTGCTTGATGAAAAGCTGCGCAACGCCTTCGTCCATCAGCTGCGTCAGTCCTTTTTGCAATTGCTTTTGCTTCATAGGGTCGGCATTATTGACGTAGCGAAATTGTTCTGGAGAGAAACTCGGAATGCCTTTGAAATGTAGAACTTCACCGCCCGTCAAAGTGTCCCCAATTTTGAAATTGCCGCTATCGTATAGCCCTACTACATCACCTGGAAAAGCATCATCCACGACTTCTTTTTTGGAAGCCATAAAGGTGGTTGGATTGGAGAATTTCATCTTCCGATTTTGGCGAACGTGCAAGTAATTGGTATTTCGCTCAAATTTTCCAGCACAAACGCGCAAAAAAGCAATGCGGTCGCGATGTTTTGGATCCATATTGGCGTGGATTTTGAAAACGAAACCCGCAAATTGGTCTTCTTCTGGACGGATTTGGCGTTCTTCGGTGATGCGTGGCAGTGGAGAAGGCGCGATTTCTACGAAGCAATCTAGCATTTCTTTTACCCCAAAATTATTGATCGCACTTCCAAAGAAAACGGGTGAAATTTCTCCATTCAGATAGGACTCTCTTGTAAATTCGGGATAAACTTCGTCCGCCATAGTGGCTTCTTCTCTTAGCTCTTCGGCAGCAGCCGTCCCAATGTATTTTTCCAATTCAGGATCATCCAAATCATCAAACTCAAGGACGCCTTCCTCTACTTGTTTGCCGTGTGCTTTAAAAAGTACGAGGCTTTTTCGATACAGATCATATACGCCCTGAAAGCGATAGCCCATTCCAATCGGCCAACTCAATGGACGCACATTCAGCCCCAATTTCTGCTCCACTTCATCCAGTAGATCAAAGGCTTCTTTCCCTTCTCGGTCTAGTTTATTGATAAAAACAATAATTGGCGTCTTGCGCATCCTGCATACTTTCACCAATTTTTCGGTCTGTTCCTCCACGCCTTTCGCCACATCAATGACGACAATCACACTGTCCACGGCGGTCAAAGTTCGATAGGTGTCTTCTGCAAAATCTTTGTGACCTGGTGTATCTAAGATATTGATTTTCATGCCTCTGTACTCAAATCCCATAACAGAAGTTGCCACGGAAATTCCTCTTTGCTTTTCAATTTCCATGAAATCAGAAGTCGCTGTTTTTTTGATTTTGTTGGACTTCACCGCACCTGCGACTTGTATGGCTCCGCCAAATAGCAAGAGCTTTTCCGTCAAGGTCGTTTTCCCAGCGTCTGGATGGCTCACAATCCCAAAAGTGCGGCGTTTATTGATCTCTTTTACTATGCTCATATATGAATTTTCTGAGTCGGTAGAATAGAAGCGTTTCTTCGATAAATACGCAGATTTTTAAGAGACAAACCAAGACAAAGTGTGGCTTGTTTTTTGCTAAAGTGGGCATTGAAACCCACCTTAGCAAATAAAGGTTTCTGAAAGGACAAAAAGGCGATACTCACCTTTTTGTCCTTTTAGAAACCTTCGTCGGATTTGAGCCAAAGTGAACCCATTTACTTATGACCTCAAACTGCTTTAGTCGCTTAGCTTTTCGCTAATCAACAAAACTAACTGTCACCATTTCGCCAATACATTTTGCTTTCACTCTTTGTCCTTCTTTCACTTTACGCATAAAGCCTTCTTGGCGTTCTGGTTTAGAGCTGGCGTAGATTCCAATTTTACGATTGGCTTCGTCGGCAACACCTGGATCAACGGATTTTGCAGTCGCATATTTTGAAAGTGCACCCAAAATCGCTAGGCGTTGTTCCCAAGAATCGCTACAACTTCTACCTACTTTTGCATAGTAGTCCCCGATTAGAATGTAAGCATTACCTTTTACGGCATCTGTTTTAGTTCCTTTTTGCGCACCACTCAATACGCCAGAAGTTGTATTTAATTTATGAAATCTAGTGTAAGCAATCCAGTAGCTGTACTCTGATTTCTTTTCATCTTCTTCCGCTTTTTTGATGGCTTCTTCCCATTTGTCAATGGCTTCGTCGTAACTTCCTTCTTTGTACAAATCACGGGCATGTGCACCAGGGTTTGCTGCATAGAACTCGGCTTGCCGTACTCGATTCACAGAATCTGCATAGACGGCATATTTTTCCTGCATCTCTACGATAGCTGGATCTTCTTTATCACAGCCCCTTTGCAATAGCGTTTTGATGATTTGCTCGGTTTGCGCGCCATTGTCTGGATCCGCTTTGAAATCAGGCACTAATCTTGCTTTGAAGTAATCGCAATCAAAAATGTAGTTTTCTATGGTAGAAAATACTTGATTGACGGCATCCTTTTCCGTTTTGAAAGTACTGCCAAATTCTTTGTTGTTTTTGACGTTATAATCTGAAATATCATTTAAGGTCTTATAGACTTCGCGCGCTTTTTCCTTGGTCATCAATTCATTGGTGAACTGATATTGCACGATATTGGCATAAGGACGAAGAATGATGTATTCCGTTTCATTGCCAGCCAATGCAATCGCTTCGTCCAAAGTCGCAATATTGTCTTCATACGGGACATTCAAGGTGTAGTACATATTGAAAGCCTCTCGACCACGAACAAAACCAGGATATTTTTTCATATCGGTATTGTTCAAGACAATAGAACCGTTTTCAATGCAAGCTACCCAGTCATCGTACATTTTAATGATCGTTGCCTTCAGTTCCTCTTTTTTAGCAGCATCGGTTTCGGCACTGTATTTTGCGAGGTACATATCAATACCATTAGAAAAATGCAGGTCGCGTTTTCCATCCGCCGCTGGGGCGGCTTGAAAAGCTTTTTCCCAATATGGAAAGGCTTGATCGTAATTTTTTTGTTTGAAAAAATCCCGATACAGTACGTGGGCTTCTTCAATTTCTGCTTTGTTGGGGAGGTCATTCCAAGTCGCGCATTGCGCAAAGGCGGTGATTGAAAATGCGGTCAATAGTAATGTTATAATTCCTAATTGCTTCATAATTTAATCGAATTTACGTTTAAAGAACCATGAGTTATCGTTGAGGGTGAATCCTAAGGTGAATTTTATGTAGTTTTCAGTAATGACATCTTGCAAGCCAAATCGACCACCTTCTAGAGCAATGTTGATAAAGGAAGTCTGTCTATTGGGTAAAATCAAGGGCAATCCCATACCGAAAGTAGCTCCCAATTTAGTCAATTGCTCTCCATCGAAGCTTCTCGGATCATTTTGGTAGAATGCACCCAAACGGTAGCGCACTCGTTCCAAATAATTGTTGTAAGACAGGAAATCAGGTACCCATTCTACACCTGCGCTTATCCTAAAAATATTGTTCAATTGGTCGGGTTTGGCTTCATTCTGGTAGTTGCTCCAGAGCGTTGCGTTATACTCTATTCCGACTAATAGTTTGTTTTCATCAATATAGGAAGCTCCAAAAGTAAAAGCAGCTGGTAGCGTTCCTGATCTTCCAACGCCCACTTCATTTACAATAGTGTCGCTACGTAAATCCACAGGTAAAGTAGAAGAACCTGTAATAGAATAGACCCTCCTGTACAAACGATCGCTATCCGTGTTGAAACTATTATCGGTATTGAAATAAGCACCGAATGCGATTTTCTTGCCATTGGGCTTCAATTCGCCGTCTTTGTTTACTTCTTTAAATTCATAGTCATAGCCCAAACCGATATTCCATATAAAACCATTGAGGTTGATGTCATCCGCAAAATCATCGAAGTAATAAACCGTTTCGTCCTCTAAGAAAACCCTTCTAGTATTGTTGATTCGTCCAAAAAGATAGCCCAAATTCACGCCAAAAGAAAAGGTTTTATAGCGGACGCCCGTTCCCCAATTCAAACGATAAGTGCCGCCCGTTCCTTGAAACGCACCTATACTATTTAGAGATTCACTCAGCGGAGAAGTCACTTCTATATCATAGCTCACATTGCTGTAAGGCACTAGCGAAAACATCATACCCGCTCCGAAAGTCGGAATGATGCGATCTAGGGCTTCGTTGATAGGGTTTCGAAGGGTGAACCCCAAAGCCATATAATTCAAATTGCCACTCCAAACACCGTCGGTTTGTCCATTGCTCGCTTCTTGTTGCGCAAAATTACCAAAAACCGCCGTTTCAAAAGCCGTGGTTCGCAACCAACCCAAAGAAGCGGGATTCAAAGGATTCAGGTGAAAGGGATCGTGATAGGCTGCCGATAGACCAGCCATTCCCTGACTTGCCGCAAATTGCTGATCGACCAAATCTCCAATTCCCAGAATCGAATAAGGCGAATTGTATGTCGGTTCAGATTGGGCAGCAAGGTGCTCAATAGAGCTTAAAGTGCCAATAATAAGCGCGAAAAGACTCGTTTTCAAGTATGTATTCAAAGCGTAAATTTTTCTGCATGATCTTTTAAAAATACTTCATCTGAAAGGCTTCGTAAGTGTTTCTTTCGCTAAAGCTAAAATAGACCCTCTAGAATTTTGTTTAATCCGGTAAGCACTAGATCAGAACGCGCAAATATCTTTCTTTTCAAACGATTTGCAAAAAAAATGCTATCGCCTCCCGTTAAAATGACGTTAATCTGCTCCCAATCGCTTTTGCTTTGGTCTATGATGCCGCGCATTTCAAACAATATTCCTTGTGTCGCTCCATTCTGAAGAGCATGCAGCGTTGATTTTCCAATCCACTCTTCTTGCCAAACTGCTTCTGCTAATGGAAGCGCATCGGTCAATTGGTGCATGGCTTGTAGTCGCATTTTCCAACCAGGTGAAATATTACCACCTAAGTATTGTTTTCCTGCCTTCAACCAATCGTAAGTAATACAAGTCCCCGCATCAATAACAAGGCTGTTTTCGTTCGGAAAATATTGCATCGCACCCGCAACGGCTGCCATACGATCTTTTCCTAGTGTTTGGGGTGTATCGTACTGGTTTTCAAAGGGTAAAGGAGTTTGATGAGATAACTCTACTGCATCTAGGCTTTTGAGGTAATCCAGCAAAGGTTTTCCTATTTCTGCTACACTAGAATAGATGATATTCTGAATAGAATGGTTGGTTAAGAGGGCGTTAAGGTCAGTTACGCTCAATTGCTCCACCGTTTTTTGCACTATTAAATCTCCCTTCTGAAAGATTCCTACTTTTACTCTAGTATTGCCGATGTCGATACTTAGGTTTTGCATAGTTATTATTTTTTGGTTTTTCGCTAAGTGTCGTGAAGATACAAGTAAACGGGGCTTTCTTTCAATATTATTCTTTTCTTTTTACGCATTTCTCCAATAACTAAACGATCTTTGTGCCTAATTTTGAATCATAATTAGCGATAATAGCCTCAATTTGAGGATAGAAATTACAATATTAAAAGCATGAGTTTATTAACAGTAGGCACAGTAGCCTTTGATAATATCGAAACGCCTTATGGCACAGCCAATAAGATAGTGGGTGGTGCGGCAACTTATATTTCATTGGCAGCTTCTTACTTCACAGATAAGCTGCAATTGGTCTCGGTGATTGGAGATGATTTTCCGCAGGAAGTCTTGGATCAGATGAAAGCAAAAGGGGTTGATTTGAAAGGCTTGCAAGTGAAGGCAGGAGAGCCCTCTTTCTTTTGGGCAGGTCGCTATCACGACAATATGAACCAACGCGATACCTTGGACACCCAACTCAATGTGTTGGCAGATTTTGATCCTGTCTTGCCTGAATCCTACAAGCATACCGATTTCGTGATGCTGGGCAATTTAACACCCGCCGTTCAGATGCGCGTCATTGAACAAATGAAAAAGCGCCCGAAGTTGATCGCGATGGATACCATGAATTTTTGGATGGATAATGCTTTGGATAGCTTGAAGGAGGTGATCCAAAAAGTAGATATGCTTATCATCAATGACGAAGAGGCGCGCCAGCTTTCGGGAGAATATTCTTTAGTGAAAGCTGCCGAAAAAATCATTGCCATGGGACCTGAAACCATTGCTATTAAAAAAGGGGAACACGGCGCACTGCTGTTTCAAGGTACCGATGTTTTCTTTGCGCCCGCTTTGCCATTGGCAGAAGTTTTTGATCCAACGGGGGCAGGTGACACTTTTGCGGGCGGTATGATGGGCTATCTTGCCAAAACGGGTGATACTTCTTTTGAAAATATGAAACGAGCCATTATTTATGGTTCTGCCTTGGCTTCTTTCTGTGTAGAAAAGTTTGGAATAGAGCGCGTACTAGAGTTGAATATAGAAGAAATCGAAGATCGGGTCGCGCGTTTCTTTGGTTTGGTGCACTTCAAAGTATTGTAACGAAATTCTTTCCAATACGTTAAAGTTGATAATTTGTAATATTTAATTCGCTATATTGCAAGGAATTGTTAGCAAGTCTTCCGCTCAGTGATAGAGTTGGTTTTGCTTGTGTATTATGCCAATAACTAAAAATTAAAAGAGAACAACATGAAAAAAACCTTACTTTCGGGAATAGCCTTGTGGTGCTTGGTCAGTACTCTTTTGGGACAGCAAGGAAAAATGCTAGAGACGATTGAAATTCGCGCTTACATTCAGCAAGAGCAATTGCCGCAGTATTCGCCCGTCAATTGTCCTTCGCTTTCGCAAAAAGTAGAAGACGATCTAATGGCAGAACGTGTCATTTCTACGCTTATGTATGAATTGATTAATTTTTGGGGCGACGAAACGGTGGAAGGTGCAGAAGGTGGATTCAATGAACGGGAAGCTGTTTTTTGGAAGATCGTAAAGTCCAATCGTGAAGATTTTGAAGTCATTTTGAAAACAGAAGACATTCGTTTGGGCAAAAGGGTGTATGCACAACTCGAAGAACAGCAAAATCAGACTTGTTTCAATTGGGGATTGGTTTTTAGCAATGAAGAAATGACCGTTTTGGAAGAAGAAGATACTGAGGAATTGGTAATCGCAGATGACTTTAATACGCCCAACTCTTATGAGGAATATGATCCTTATGAGGAGACTTTCAGCCGATTGGGAACTTCTACATCCAATCCAGATGCGGCTGCCTATAATACTTACGATGGTATAGAAACGCCTGCCAAAGCGGAAGATTACAACGATCCTTTCTTTGCCTACAATACCAGTACCAATACCTCTGCGCGAGACAATCAAATGGATAGCTATGAAGAAGGAAGCTATGGGAGAGTGGATAATTACAATTCGGCTAGTGCGGCTTTTTCTGCGATGATGCCTGCTCCTTCTACGGAAATTGTGCTGCCGCTGGACTTTTTTACTTCTATTGAGACTTTGGGCGAAGTGGAACGTGTCATCGCAAATACTTTGGATGCGCGTGGCTACACCAACAAAGGCTATTTTGAATTTGACAATGGATTTATGATTGCCACGCAATTGGAAGCCGTCAACAACAATGATACGCCCAAAGCAGCGCAGTACCGCTGGCCCTCTCGGGTGGTATTCAATCAAAGTCTTTCTTTCTCGAATTACATGAGCAGTCTATTTTTGCCTGATCGCAGCAAATATCGCATGTTTGTTTTCTACGTAGAAGCCGCACCTGATCGAATTTATACCGATTTTGATGAAATAGATTACAGCGTATCGAGTCGAACGAACGTCAACGACAGCCGCAGGAGTCCACTGCCCGATAATATCGCACAACTGCCTTATCGCCACAAAAACAATATGGACTCCAATGTGAAAGTACTGGTTTACGAAGCACAAACGGGCGCGAATGAAAGAAAACCTCGGCTGCTATCTAGTAATAAGACCTCTGCTAGAGAGCATTTGGTGAAGGCGGGTTTGTGGAATTTGTTTGAGCGGCGGTAGTTTATAATGCTTGTCTAGCTTTGTAGATAAAATGAGCGAGTATTCCATTAAAATTATAGGCTTGTCAACACAATGGACTTGATGCATTATTGACAATAAAGAAGTTACGAAAGGAAATCGGGAGCAATTTGTCAAATTTTCAAAATTTGACAAATTTATATTCTTACAAAAAACTGATTATCAGCTATTTAATTTTTCAAAGAAGATAATCGTAACGCATCAATTCTAGTATTGACACTATGGAAAACGCTGCATTTCAATCAATAATTTTCGTTCAATGACCGTGTCAGGATGATTGAGTTTAAAGATTTTAATCGTAATTGCTGCTTCGGAAGTTTTAGCATACAGCGAGCCGCTATTATGGACTTCAAAATTATCTAGCCATTCATTTTTTCTTGGATTGAAAAAACGAAAAAACTGTTCATCAGGTAATAGGATAGAACCTAAATCTGAACCTTTCAAACGATTACAACTTGGATAAGCATAGGCAAGATTATCCAAATCGCTGTTGCCTCCATGTTTTCTACTAATGATATGTTCGACTTGAAAAGTATAGAATGAGTTACTTTCGTAGATGCGATAGTATTCACACTGAAAGTTCGCACGTTCAGCAACAGCCATTCTTACCTTATCAGAAATATACATAACCAATCAGCCTTGCTTCAAGCGGTACAATGCCCGAACTTTAGATAAACGAATCAAGCGCTCTAATACGATGTAATGATCTAATTCATCTTTCTCCTCTAGAGATAAACCGCCTTCCTTTTCTCTTACAATAAGCGTCTCTAGGCGTTTCTGCATAGAAGCAGGTGCTTTTAGTTCTAAAACCCTTCTTGGATTCATACTAGCAATGAAATCCGCGACCATGTCATAGGTATGTTGTGCTGTCATAAGCTATTACTTAAGTTATACCAGAATAAACAGATGCTAAAGTATTTAAGTTTTCTCACCTTTTTCGTTTGCATGCTCAATTATAGCAACACCTTAGGTGAAAAAAGAGAAGTCTGATAGCAAGACCAAACTTCTCTTCCTCTTATCTAGCGTTATATCACTCGTCTATTTATCGATCCTGAGCTGCGTTCTGAACTCTCCAGAAAACTCCTTTTGTATATATTCTGCCAAAGCAGGATTGCCGTCAGGTATTAATCGACACTTAAACTCGAAGGTCAAATTATACAGATCGTATAAAGAATTGCTGACTGCCCAATCTACTTCGGTTGCTTTCAAGAAACTTCCCTCTTGTGAAATGCCTCTAGTACTTAAGGTAAGTGAAGAAGCACTGTAACAACCTGACGGAGCTTTGTAAGGAGTTCCACAGACCACTCCAAGCGCTATCTCATATCCTTTCACATCATATCCCTTCGTAATTGATAAATTGCCCTCATTATTCAACCATGAATCTAGTAGTTTATCAATTAATGCATGTGCAGTCGGAGCACCAGAAGAGATCAAAGCGAAAGAACCGTCTGGTGCTTCGTTACACCCTTTATTAAAAGACAACTGAAAAGATCGCTCCGTGATTGCATTACTATCTGCTGGACTAAATGAAGGCGTATCGGTTACCGCCGCTACACGTGTCACATTGTACGGTCTTCTCTTTGACAAATCAGTGACGCCAAAGATCAGGCTATCTTCATCCACTTTTGCTAGTAAACAAGCTTCGCAGTCACTGGAGACGGCATCCATAGGTAGAAAGCTTTGTCTATTACAATCTAAGATGTTCGTTAAATACTCAGGAGTCTTCTGACAAGCTACTGTAGAAAGTATTGTTGCTAAAAGGATAATATAAGTCTTCATGATTTACTTTAGTTAGTAACCGTAAAATCTATTGTACGAGTCTCTGTTTCGCCACTACAGCTGTTTGTCTTAATTACAGTTATGGTAGTTGTTCCTGTCGCGAACCAAGTCACATCAAAAGAACCGTCACCATTATCCTGAATTCCACCAATTTGAGGAGACATACTTATAGATGTTATGCTTTGATTCGGAACTCCACTTCCGTTTCCAAAGATAAGAAACCTAGACACATCCCCTACCTGAGCAGTATTAGTACCACTATCAGTCGTTTACACCCTAAGCCTCTATTTTCAAGGTCGTCATCCATACTAAGTGTGTCTGTCACAACAGGTATATCATCAATAAAAAGAGGATCGTATTGAGCTTACCCCAATCAATAGGACAGTCTAACAATAATTCTTCGTTAATAAAAAAGGTTCAAAATAGATGGATTTTTGAGTAGCTTTCAAGGGGTAGTTCAGATTTCTAGGTGTTTGAAATGTTAAGCCACCCAAGAGC
>JBCCRX010000131.1:0-15393 GCA_039201015.1 Bacteroidota bacterium
ACAAAGGGTGGTCTTCGGATGCGTTTGGCGTAGCTGAAAGAAAGCGTGCTGTTTTGTATCCAATCCCTGGAAAGATAAAGATTGGGAACTAAAGTCCAATAATTTTGCTTGATTTCATCGGCTGCCAAGAGATCGAAACGAATCAAATCGGTGCGTTCCAATCTCGCTCCTGCTTTCAGGAAATATTTCTCTCCCAAGGCTTTGCTCACACTCGCATAAGTTGCCCATATATTTTCTGTGTAGTCAAAGGCAGTCGTTCGATCCGTGGCTTGCCAGATTTCATCATCTAGCTGATCGGATTGCAGCAAATTGTTGCGTTGAATAAAGGTGATTTTTGAGCCAAATTCTACTTTCCAGTCCTGCGGTAGTCGCTTCTCCACATCCAATTGTAAGGCATAAATATCTGTCCTATCACTGGATAAATTACGTTCCGTAATGGCAGTGTATTGCTCCAAATCGTAATCAGAAACAGTAAGATTGTCGCGTTCGCTACTCTGGTTGGAATAATCTGCAAAAAATTGAACTTGACTATTGAGGCTGTCCAAAATCCAAGTGTAGTTTAGCGTTGCGTTGTACAAATTGGTACGAATGTCGTCTTCAAAAAGCGTGATGCCTTGATCTAGGAGTTGTGTTTGTTCCGTAAGTCGAATTTGGCTTTCATTATCGAAAAAACGTTGTCGCTGAAAACCGAATATTTCTCCACCAATCGTGTGCTTATCATTTAACTCCAATACGCCACCTAGCCGAAGATTGTGCCTCCGAAAGCTGTCCCGAGAAATCATATCATTGCGAAATAAGCGTTCTACACTTTCGTAAATAATGCGATTGTCATTGATGCTTTCGTTGGTGTTGTAGGTGTAATTATAATTGGCGTAAATATTCCAGTTGTCTTTGCCATAATCTAGATTCAAATTGGTGTAGGCGGCATAAAAACCTTTACCTCTTGTGGTGTAGTAATTTCTCCAATTGGCAAGCAAACCAATCGGTTTTCGCTTTAAAATAATATTGATCACACCACCCGAACTTTCCGCATCTACATTTGCCGATAGATTGTTTTGAATTTGTATGCTTTGAATGTCTTCCGAGCGCAAGGTGCTCAGATAGTTCGCTAGATCATCACTCGACCAATTCACAATCCGACCATTAATCAGAATGGTCGCCCTTTCTTGCCGCATCGTAATCGTTCCATTCCCATCTACCCAAATGTGGGGCGCACGTTGTAGTATTTCTAATCCGTCGTAGCCTTCTTTCATTGGACTGCTCGCGACATGGAAAACCAATTTGTCTTCGACTTGCTCAATAATTGGACGGCTTTCACGGACTGTCACACCTTCCAAAAGATTAGAAGACAAGCTCAATTGTTGAACACCAATATCCACGGATTGCTCCAAAAAGAGCTCAAAATTCAAATCTTCGTACCCAATAAAGCTGACTCGAATTTGATAATTTCCACTTTGTGCCAACTCCAATTGAAACTGACCCAATTCGTCCGTAATTGTTCCTTTTTGCACACTGGAAAGGCTATCTACGACCAATACCGATGCAAACTCGATGGCTTCTGAAGTTTCATCTTGAATTGTACCTGTGAGCGTAAATTGAGCGGAAGAAAAAAAAGGAAAAAGAAGAAGTGTGCAAAATAGGATAGGTGATTTCATTGCTGATGGATTCGTTTTGGGATTAGTCGTCTAATGTGGGATACTATAGGACAAGTTTGTATTGATATTGCATCAATGTATTTAGGGAGTAGCTTGTATTTTACCTACTTCCTTACTATTGATAAAAAGGGTTTTCTTGAGTTGCCCATAAAAATGGCTACGAATGTACGAATGATTGGTGCATTTGATAGGAAATTAGTGATTTGAGTTATTTCTACAGAAGGTAAAAAAGAACTTTTCGGTCTGCTCTACGCAATTCATCCCTGAACACTGAAATGAATGCCCAATCAATTGGATAATTTTTATTCGTGCATTCGTGGCAAGAAAACTTTTGTAAGAAAATCCTAATTGATAAATTTACTAAAAGAAACCAAATATTTTTATAATTTTCGCCCAGATTGACGAATTTTGTTTTAAAATAAAATCCATAGAGAATGAAGTTATTGAGTTTACTGACCCTGTTTTGTGTTTTTCTTCAATTTGCATGCGCTCAAAAAGCATTACCGCCACAAGCGACTGAGGTTTGGGAACCTGTACCGCGCGTTGTGACCCCTGGACAGGAGCATGCACCACCTTCCGATGCCATTGTTCTATTTGACGGAAAAGATTTTAGTGAATGGGAACATTTGGATGAAAAAGCAGTCAGTTGGAATATGGAAAAAAATGCAATGGTGGTGAAGCCAAGGTCAGGAAATATACAAACCAAAAAGGAATTTGGGGATATGCAACTGCATATTGAGTTTCGGACACCCGCTAAGGTACAAGGAGAAGGGCAAGGTAGAGGTAACAGCGGTGTATTTTTGCAAAAGCGCTATGAAGTGCAAGTTTTAGATAACTACAATAATAAAACTTATCCGAACGGACAGGCGGGTTCATTATACAAGCAAACCATGCCTTTGGTGAATGCTTGTCGTCCGCCTGGCGAATGGCAAACCTACGATATTATCTATCGCGCCCCTCGATTTAATGAAGATGGCATTAAAACTTCTTCTGCTTATGTTACGGTAATTCAAAACGGTGTATTGGTACAAAATCATACGGAAATTAAAGGAACGACGGAGTACATCGGATTACCCAAAAACATTGCACACGGAAAAGCACCGATTATGCTTCAAGATCATGGTAACTTCACCGCTTTTCGTAATATCTGGCTGAGGGAGTTGTAGTATCATCTGGAGTCCTGACTTCAAGACATTTCGACCACGGATTTCCGAGCTTTATTGAGGCTTGGAGGTCTGTGATAACAATAGTCTGTTCATAATTTATAAGCAATTGATAATTAAAAGACTGTAGGGCAAGATAGTGAAAGTGCAACTCTTAAATATCAACTCTTTGTGCTCTCCTTGACCGCCTCACCGTGTCCGCCTCATGCGTGAGGCTGTTGTATCCTTTGTGGTTCAAAAATTGTACAGACTATTGTGATAGGGAAAGTCAATTTGAAACAACAAAGCAAAATAGCAGAAAATGCTGTGTATCAAAACAGACTAATCCTTCGCAAACTCTACCAATATCACCCCCGTAGCAAAACCGACAGCTCCGCCTAAAGCCGCTTGTAAAAAATTCTTTCCGAAGCTGCGTTTTCTAGCCTTATTCTCTATTTCTATCGCTACGTTTAACTGCTCGTTCATATGGTTCATCTGGTTCATCATGTCGTCTCTAGATTTTTTCATAATTTCTGCGCGTTCTCGCTCCAGTGCGATGATACTTCTGAGCCCTTCCAACTCTTTTTGATGTAGCGCAGTAAGCGTATCGCAAGACTTTTCCAATTCTTCGTATTGATAGGTGAGTACGCCATATTCCAGCATCATATCCACACCCGTGGAGAAAGTACCCCGATGCAAAATGGTGAGTGGATAATTGGTCACATCCAAGGAATCTGCCAAATTATACAACTGCTGCTCATTGATGATGTCCATGTAATCAACACGAAAAGAATCTTCGCCCATTTTTAGATTGAGCTGTTCCTGATGAATAGGTAAAGTAGAATTTTGTTGAGCCAAAATGACAAAGCTGGTGAATAAAAAAAACAAGAAAATAGGTATTTTAATAGACATGATGTTGACTTTTGCTTAGAGCTTGTTGGGGATTTTTACAAACTGATAGTCAGTAGTTTGCGGTTTTGATAAGGTGAAAAATTAACTGCATACTAGATAAGGCGTGAGGCTGATGACCACTTTTTTAACGCTGAGTAACGGAAAAAGAGCCGTTTGCAGACCGATCATTAATTTCCAAACAAGCTCTAAGACTTCGTACACGCCTAATTTTGTTTAAAGGAAAAAGGTCTGTTGATCTGCTGTATTTTTTGCGCCGTTAATTTTAGCTTCTCTCTTTGGCGTGTAATGTTTTCTTTGCTTGCAGCGTAGCGTTTATAAGAATACGACTTTTGTTCATAGATTTCATCTAAGAGCAGATAAGTGGAATCAATGCTTTTCAGTATGGCTTCTTCTTGCGCCAAAGCAGTACGGTACAAAGAATCCACTTTCACATTAATAATTTTTTGCTGTGCTTCAATGGCTCGGATTCGTTGCCTATCGTATTGACGATTGATGCGCTCGCCATTAAGCAAACCACCAATGGCAAACATACCGACTGCCACCATTAAGAGTTGGATAAGACCAAAGCTAGGTTTCATTGTTTTCAAATTGTTTGTGATAAGAATAGGATTTATTAAACTACTACCCAAAAATACGATTTGTTTCGTTTTTTCCCAATTTGGGAACGCTGCCAGTGGCGTGATATTCCAACATTTTAATAGTGATAACTGATGTTACGCAAAACACGCCAATCTCAAAGATCAGCGAATAACATAGACTAAGGTATTACTTGCGTAACATGAGTGATAATAAAAATTAACTATCTGAGCCAAGTAAGTGCCTCAAACAAAATAGGAAAGATAATACTCCAAACACATCTTAAAGCTGTATCATCTGCAAACTTCCATCCAAGGTATAGCGTCGAATAATGCGCTTCACTTCTGGATTGCTTTCAAAACGCGTGTTCACACAATCTTTTAAGCCTTGCAGATTGTCCGCAACAATGTCTGTTTGGATGTAGCCATAGCCCTGATAATCACCATCTTGCACCCAAACGACCATTTTTTCATCCGCTGCTCGACCTTCGTCTATCAATAAAAAATCTTCTTCAAATATGGTTTTCAAATCTTCCAATGCCGCTGCTGCTCTTTCATTGTAGTCTTCTACGGATTCTAACTGACCGCAAGCACCGTGGCATTTTTTGATATGATAATTGAAGCAGACTTTGTTGCCGTGACTTTTTTCGATGCCACACAGTCGAGCGCACAACTCATATCGCTTAATGATGCGTTGTAATCGTCCTCTCGCATGACTTAGTTTTGGATACTCAGCAACTACCTGCAACTTTTTTCGCTCCGCTGCACTCGCTTTTTTTACACCAAAGCAAGTATAGCCGTTTTCATCTTCGTACAGATAAGTCACCACGGGGAAAAAACGCCTTCTTTGTGCGCGATTAATATAAGGGCGGTGGGCTTTGATTTCGTGAGATTCTAGTAGGAGAGCAGCTAGTTCACTGCCCGTGATTTCGTAGCTTATTTCGTGTACACAGTTTTGAAGTTTGCGTGCTTTTTCAGTGACTTTGGAGAAGTGTTCCGCCACTCGTTTTTTGATATTGATGCTTTTTCCGATGTACGCCAAATGACCATTTTTGTCGTGCATGTAATAAACGCCACAGGCTTCGGGCAATTCGTGTAGGTCTTCTAGGCTCACATTTTTGGGCAAGAGCGATTCTTTGATTCCCAAATTGACCAATTCTTTCACTTGCTCTTCTCCTTCTTCTTGCTGTAAAATTTTCTCAAACAGCTCTACCGTAGCCAAAGTATCTGCCATAGCACGATGCCGATCTTCTACTTGGATACCAAAATGTTTGATTAATTTGCCCAGACTGTAAGAGCGCAAGCCTGGAAAAGCTTTTCGACTCAAGCGCACCGTACACAACTGACGGCGAGAAAAGGTGTAGCCCAAGCGTTTGAATTCTTCGCGTAGAAAGCCGTAATCAAAACGAACGTTGTGCGCAACGAAAACCGCTTTTTCTGTTTTTTCTACGATGGTTTTGGCGACTTCGTAGAATTTAGGGGCATCCTGTACCATTTCCTGCGTGATGCCCGTTAGTTCTGTGATACCGTATGGAATGTGACATTCAGGATTAATTAGCGTTTCCCATTGATCCAAAATTTGTTTGCCGTCGTGCAGCACAATGGCAATTTCAGTGATCCGATGTCGCGATGCTTTCCCACCCGTAGTTTCAATATCAACAATAGCGTATGTTTTGCTCATAAGTTTAGCGATTGCTTGTTGGTTTTTTGCTGCCGATAGCTAAAATCGCAAGCAAACGGCTTTTGTTTAAGCTGTTGATGATGTTTATTTGTTTATCCTTCAATCCTTGCTTTATGCTTTATGCTGTGTAAGAAGTGCAAATTCGTTTCCAGCGATTTTGGTCATCGCGCCTATGGCGGACAGATTTGTTTAAGTGGTGATATTGTACTTACTAAATCACCATATTATCCAATCACCAAAAATGGGAATACACTTTTTTATCCCATAGGCAGTATAAAGCGTAAAATTACAAGTTATCATTTGCTAAACAAATAAACAGTTTAAACGGATCAACAAATCTTGGCTTTCTTGCGATTGCCTTGAAAAGACGGGTGAGTTTAATGTTATTTATGCCATTGAAGCAGCAAAAGTAAGTAAATTCTTGAAATCAGATGAAGGTCTTTTTCGTCGTCCACCAACTTTATGACGGTTTTCTCCATACTTTTCACACCTTTTTTATCGAAAAATGGTTACATTGAAAAATCGTTTTCGGTGTTTGTGACGTTCTCCTTAATATATCTTTAGTTTCGCTCTTGTACACTCTTTTTAGAAATTTTCATGCAATAAAAATTCCCCAAAAGAGTCTTTTGGACAAAAATAAAATTTTAAAAATTATCAATTTTTAAAATTTTATTTCTGTCCGAAGGATTTCTTGAATTTTTTCGCAGAAAAAATTCGTATTTCATACACATAGACTAAAAAACTCGCCTACAATCGGATAGGTGGCTAGGGATAAAATAAAAGTTAAGTCCAAGTAAATTGAATGCTGAATATTGAATAAGGAATGTTGGAAAGCTGAAGTAAACTAGATGCGTAGCGTTAAACCACTTCAAATCAGAAAAATACAGACGAAAAAAGATTTCTATGAAATATCCACATCTTTTGAATACGCTGTTGTCGGTGTTGCTCACATTCGGTCTTTTTGCACAAAGCACGGGCGATGTAGAATTTGGGAAGAATAGAGTACAATTTCACAAAGATTTTGAGGAATGGTCGGAGTACAATAGCGACAACTTCACGGTTTATTGGTATGGTGAAGGAAGATACGTGGGCGAAGCGACGGTTTTGCTAGCGGAATACGATTTTAAAAGCATAGAAGAATTGCTGGAACACCGCATGAATGACCGCGTGGAGATTATCGTTTACAGCGACTTGACGGATTTGAAACAAAGCAATATTGGGCTGGAAGATGCTTTTGAAAATACGGACGGCTTGACGAAGATAGAGGGCAACAAAGTGTTTGTTTATTTCAATGGTGATCATACGCATTTGCGCAGACAAATTCGCCAAGGCATCGCGGGCGTTTATTTGCATTCTATGGCAATTGGGAGCAATTTGCAAGAAATGGTACAAAATGCGGTCATGCTGCAATTACCGACCTGGTTTGAGCAAGGCTTGATTTCCTTTATCGGAGAAGAATGGAACACCGCAATAGACAACGAACTGAGAAATGTATTCGCCCAAGATCAATACAAAAACTTCGACAAATTTGCGGAAGAAGAACCTGTTCTAGCAGGACACGCCTTTTGGTACTACATCAATCAAAAGTTTGGTAAATCTTCTCTCACCAATCTTCTCTACCTCATCCGAATCAATCGCGATTTGGAGGCGGGTTTCACCTATGTCATTGGCAGTTCTTTGGAAAGTATCAAACTGGCTTGGAAATCCTATTTCGAGGAAAGATACAAAGAAGAAAGAAGCAAAGGGCAAATTCCAACGCGCGAAGGCTTGGCATTCAAAAACAAAAGAAATATTCCAATTACACAGCTAAAAATTAGTCCGAACGGACAATACATTGCTTTTGTGACCAACGAAATTGGTAAGACCAAAGTGCATCTCTATGATTTGTACAGTGATAAAACGGAGATGATCTTTAAATCGGGCTTCCGCAATGCTTTCCAAGCCACCGACTACAATTATCCACTTTTGGCTTGGAGTCCGACCAGTTTTGAATTGGCGATTTTATACGAAAAACAAGATTTAGCGCGCCTAATTCGATACGACATCAATACCCAAAAACAAGTAGAAGACGATCTCAGTATTCAACTCCAAAGGGTGTATAGCATGGATTATACTGATCCTCGAACACTACTCATGTCGGCAACTAGTCGAGGCTTTTCTGATTTATTCCTATACAACATCAATGCCCGACAGCCCAGAGCGATCACTAGAGACTATTACGATGATTTGGATGCGCAGTTTGTAGAAATTGGCAACAAGAGAGGCGTTCTCTGGGCTTCTAATCGTCCTGACTCCTTGGTAGAACGTACTAAAATGGATTCCTTGCCGCCCATTGCTCAGTTTGATTTATTTTACTATGATTTAGAAAAAAAGGGAACGGAAGCCGTACGCATCACCAATACACCTTTTGCGAATGAACGGCAAGCGATTATGATAGATACAACCCATTTTTCTTATCTAAGCGATGAAAGTGGCGTTTACAATCGCTATGTCGGCTATTTGGAAGATTACATTGCATTCTACGAGCGCGTCATTGAGCTAAAAGACGGCGATGAAATTGTGATGCACATTGATTCGACCCTCGAAAAATTGGATACGGCTTTAATTGATAGCACTTACACGCGTCCTGTTGTCAAGCAAAGAGCAATCAATCGGTTGGTTTCCAATTATGCGAGCAATATTTTGGAGCAAAGCCAAGCCACTCGCAGAAATAGAAGTGCGGAATTACTTCTAGTGGATAACAAATACCAAATCTATCTCGATACGATTCGACCAACTGCCGTAGTCGCCAGACCTGTTTACACCACTTATCGAGCAGAATGGGCGAGAAAAAGTGCGGCTATGGCAATAGATAATTCTGCGCTTCCTAATGTGAATGCCCTCGAAGAAGAAACTTTACCAGAAGAGATTCCAGAAATAGAAGAAGTACCGCAAGTGCAAGAAGAAAAGGAGAAGGAGGAAGAAGAAGAAAGCACCGATTATTTCTTTCAGTCGGAATTCGATGATGAAGAAAAAGAAGAAACGGAAGAAGTATTAGAGGAGGAAACAAAAGAAGTCGTAGTGCAAGAAGAAGAAAAAGTGGAGGAGGAAGAAGAGGTGGACGTTCCTTCTTTTGAGCCGATTGAAGTCAAAGAAGAAGTCGCAGAAAATGAATACAAAGGCTATAAATTCAATCCTGGAAAAATCATTCCTTATCGCTTGAAGTTCCGAGTGGATGACATCAGCACGCAAATGGACAACGAGCAATTGTTTGGTGGTTTGAATACCTATTCGGGTATGCCAGAGGACTTTGGCTATCCGCCGCCAGGCATTTTACTCAAAGCCAAATTTACCGATTTATTAGAAGACTACCACATCGTCGGTGGCGTACGTGTTCCTACTTCTTTCAATGGCACAGAATACTTCTTGTATTTTGATAATAATAAAAGACGATTGGATAAACGCTTTGCTTTCTATCGCAGAAACTTGCGTTTTCCAAGCAGCGTGGTTTCTCCCAATAACAACCTCAACCAAATACGAAGAGACGAAATACAGAATATTCTCGGACAATTCACTTTGCGCTATCCATTAGACATCTACCGAAGTCTGCGCTTGAAAACGACTTTGCGTATGGATGTGGCGACTACTTTGGTGACAGATAGTCAAGTCCTCAATATTCCGCCACAGCGTGAAAATCGAATTGGTTTGGGCTTAGAATATGTCTTTGATAATACCTTGGATGTGGATATTAACATCAAGAATGGAACGCGCTACAAAGTCTATGCAGAAAGCGTGAAACGATTTGATTTGAGTCTTTCTGGAGAATCCGATTTACAGTTTAGGGAAGGCTTCATGACCATTTTAGGCTTTGATTTCCGCCACTATCAGCGGCTGGATCGCAAATCTATTTTAGCTTTCCGAGCGGCTGGTGCCACCTCCTTTGGTTCAGAGCGCATCCTCTTCCGCATTGGTGGTACGGACAATTGGATCATTCCACAGTTCAACGAAAACATTCCACAACCCAGAGGCGAGAATTTTGCTTATCGAGTCGATATGACCAATCTACGCGGATTTCCGCTCAACATCCGAAACGGCAGTTCCTTTGCGCTGGTCAATACTGAATTGCGTGTTCCGATTTTCCGCTATTTATTGAGAACACCGCGTCCTTTCCTACGCAATTTTCAAGCCGTTGCTTTTGCGGATGCGGGCACTGCTTGGTCTGGTCCGTCACCTTTCACCGAGGAGAGTCCATTGAATACGAGTACCTTCTCCAACGGACCCGTCACGGTCAAAGTCAACTATTTCCGCGACCCCATTGTCGTAGGTTATGGCGGCGGTGTACGAGTGGTGCTTTTTGGTTATTTCTTACGCGTAGATCGGGCTTGGGGAATAGAAACACGGACGGTGCAGCCTGGTCGGTGGTTCATTTCTTTGGGAACTGATTTCTAAGATTTTGCTTGGTGTGTATAGCAAATTGCACTTTTACAAAAAACATGTAGGTGAAAAGTCAAGATTTCATTCGCTTCAAATCATTTAGCTCCAAAATTTCGTATTCTACCATGAAATACTTGATTGAAAATGCGGAATTTCATGGTGAATGAAAAGTATGTTTTATCCCGTCCTGAATCCGCTGTACTAGCAAATCAATCATTCGTTTCCTGATGGCTTTCTCCTCTGCTAGGTATTTTTCCCATTCTTCGAGGGTAAAATGCCCAAGCACGAGACCAATCAACAGTTCCCGTAATTTGCTGTCCTTCTGCACACTATGCTGGATGTAGCTCAGCTTTTCTTTCGGATTCAGTTTATGAAAAACGCCTTTGCGCTGGTCCACATAGTGCTGAAAAATAGCAAGCAACAACTCGTGTTGAAATTTGAGGATGGGACGCAAGACTTCATTCTGAAACTGCTCTACTTCACTGCTTGCCTGATCTAGCGAAAGTGACGGACGGAGTGCTATCAGTTTTTCTCTATTTACCATTTTTGGATATGTGTATTATAAGTGAGAGGACAGTCGTTTTATAAGAAAACCCTTTGAAAATCAACTTCTTGTATCAGTTGTGTTGAAAATTGTCCGCTGTGGTACAACTCTATCTCTTCTCCTATTTCAGTATAAAAATATTCTACTATATGTGCTCTGCTATTCTCCAAATCACTCGGTAATTCTAGCCAAAGTAAATACTGAACTCTTTCAGGGAAATCTGCTAAAATTTGCTGTGCTTTCATCCAAAACAAACGATCTCTTCGCAGTAAAAAAGTTTGAAAAATGGGGCGATCAAAAAGAATAAAGTACATTCGATACCACCACTTTTTATTCAAATAAGTGCTGATAGCGCGGATGCCTGCTTGCGTTTCTTCCATTTTTTGGGTCAAAGTTTCGGCGAGTGGAGGCTTTGGTAAACTGATTTTTTCCAATATCCGTTCACGTTCTTTTTCGGGTCGATTTCGATAGTTTTTTACTTCCATCAAGAACAATTCGTTTTCATTGTTGATTCCGACAAAATCGACAGCTCGCATCCCGACACCACTCATAGCCTGATAGAACGGATGTGCATCGTATTTGCGTACTTTCCATGCAGCGTGGAAGCTGAAACGAATATCACTTTCTATGAAAATATCGTTCCTCATCCAAAAAACTGTTTCCATAAAAAACGTGAGGAAAATTGTGCATTATCGAAGACACTCAGTGGATATTGGCTCAGTTGGCTGGACTTTGAGTAAATCATTTTCTTGCAGTAAGTCTCTAGCATATCTACTGCGATTGCGAAGATTTTAAACTGTGGATTGCTGGTTTGTTTGTGGTAATAGCGATAATAAATCTGTTGAATGATAACTGCCAATCGAAAAATACCAAAAATGTAATAATACTTCATATTCACTTCTTGCCAGTCCATTTGCTGTAAATAATATTGCACTACTTCATCTCTTGTCATCATGCCTTCTAGGTGAGTAGGTTGTCGGCGCAGTAGTCGCCAGCAATAAGGATCGTTCGCTTCTATCCAATACGCCAAACTGCCACCCAAATCCATCAAAGGATCACCAACTGTTGCCATTTCCCAATCCAAAACGCCAATCACTTCAGTGGGGTTTTCGGCATCATATACCAAGTTGTCAAAACGAAAATCGTTGTGGATAATACAAGCTTTTTTATCTTCTGGCATTTCTCCAGCCAACCATTCCATAACTGCTTCAAAGTTAGGTACATTAGGGGTTTTTGCCTTTCTGTATCGCTTCGACCAACCCTTGATTTGACGCTCTACATAGCCTTCCCCTTTGTAGTAGCTTTCAAAATCAGCAGCTTGATAATCTATTTGATGTAAGGCGACCAGCTTATCAATTGCTGCTTCGCACATCTGCCGAATTGTTTGGGGCGACCAAACCACATCTTTGGGTAAATTCGCACGCGGAATCATACCCACCAGTCTTTCCATCACATAGAAATCTGAACCGATCACGCTCTTGTCTTCACAAAAGACTAGCATCTTTGGCACGTGCGGATAATGCGCTTTGAGTCGCTGCATGATGTCAAATTCTCGCCGCATGTTGTGAGCAGATTTGGCTTTTGTGCCAAGCGGCGGGCGACGTAAAATATAGGACTGTCGCTCAAAATCTAGCTGGTACGTCAAATTGGATGCACCGCCTTTGAATTGAACAATACCCCTTAAATCACCTAGATCGGATAAGTGATTTTTGAGATAGGTACTGATGTGCTTTGGATCAATTTCCTCTCCTTTTCTGACTTTTCCTGCTTTGTCTAATAAGTTGGTGGACATTATTTTTTGGGAGACAAGATAAGGTTTATATTGGCAAGAGTTGGTATAGTTTTTGACCAGGCACATCTGCTTTGGGCGGATGCGCCCATAGAAAACGCACTTTTTTACGCCGAACGGAGTATATATCACCGCGACTGCTCCCAAAAGCGTTCCATTTCCTGATGAAATTCGATCAGCGTATTATCGGACGCGCCCGTTGTAGATTTTTGAACATTTTGGTGCATTAAAATAATTTTATTGATAATACGAACATCCACTTTGGAACGAGTGGCTAATTTTTGTACGAATGGCTCGTCTAACTCTTGAGTATTGATTTTATAGCGATCTCGAACTTCTCCTAAGAATAGTTGCATTTTTTGAAGCAACAAATGGCGGTGATTATTTTGTAGAAAGTACATACGCCCGATAGTACTGATGAAAGCCAAAGAGGTATTTTCATTTTTTTCGGTGACTGGAATCATGCGCTGTCGTCTTTTTGCTCTAAAAACTAAATACAGCAAACCCATAGTCAGCAAAATGTACCATGCCCAAGCCAAAGGCGCTTGCGAAAGAATATATTTCAAAGGATGCTCCGTGGATAGTCCTCGATTGTAATTATAGTTCATTTGTTCGGCAATCCGCGTCGGGATTTTACTTTTGACATCCCAGTAAATTGTGCCTTCTTTCAGGTGAGAACAGACCTTTTCGGTATAAGACAAACCTTCTTCTTCCAGCAAATGAATATTGGTGAACAAAGACGGCATACTGTGCAAATAGAAAAAGCCGTCTCCGTAAGGAATGCGAATGAAATTGGTTTGAACTTCATTGTAAGTACCAAGTGGCGTGATCGGATAAACGGCTTCTTCACAAAAATAATCTTCGTTGAAATAGTACCAATCGCGTTCTTCCACCTTACTTTTTTTCTTTAAATGCTGAAAACGATAAGCACGATCTCTGCGCAAATTGGGATGAATAAAATTGACTTCTACCAGCGTATCATTTTGACTGTGATAATAATCGTACCAGTAGTAGTTGGTGTCACAAGTTTGATCGAAAAAAAGGCTGGAGAGTTCGTAGTCAATGCTGCGCGTCAAGACAAGGGCTGTGTTACCGCGATCTACGAAATCGAGTAAAGCATTACTACCCAAAGAATCCAAATACATACCGCCACCTAAAAAAACGTAATTTCCACTGGCAGCCGTATCCAATTGCAGATGGACACTATCTTTCAGTACTACAAAATCCTCGTTGGGAAAGTAATCTTTCAATAAATTGCGCAGGACAAATACGCCATAAGGGTCTTTTTTTTTGTCCTCCAGATTATCCGCGTAGGTTTCTCGCCAATTGTGTCCGCTGCCCTGCATCAAGAGCGCGAAAGCGGCGGTCAGGAGTACAATGACGACCCCTACATAAAGAAAGATGCGTTTATTGTTCATTTTTTGGAATCTTATTGATTAAGTGATCGAACTGAGGTTGGATGCGCTGAAACTCTTGCTCCGTAAGGTTTCTATTGCCATACCAAATGCGCTCGAAAGCCAAAGTAATACTGCGAAAAGGAACACGCAAATCTGCCAAGCGAAGTTCGCGCAAATAGTCGCCATTGGTCTTATCGCGCTTCCAATCAATGGCGTGAGCGAGCGATAATTCTCGAATGACTTTTAAATAATACAGCCGCAGTGCAAGGCGATAATTGCCTGTCCGAATGGCTTGTTCAATCAAACTACTAGGATCATTTTCTTCCAGATTTTCTTCAATTTCTTCTAAAGAAAGCGTCGTTCCTGTATTTTTGATTTTCTTATTGCGCGCAAAAGCATTTTCGCCCAGTGCAGCTCTGAGGATGAAATAAAGCAAAACCACTCCAAGCACAATCAGCAGAATGGTAGCAAAAGTGGAATTAATACCTTCTTCCAGAAAAGAGGAGTCCGAATCTTCTTCTAGTTGCACTTCTTCTTCTGTTTCTTCCTGCTTTTCACGCTCTTTTTTCAAGTCTTCCGAATAATCAATACCTTCCGTCGCTCGTTTCCAGTTGTCGCGCTCGAAGGGTCGTTCTGCTTGTGTTTCCTCTAGGTAAGAATCGCTTTGTGCATTCGCAAATGTTGCTGTGCAAAGAAAGAAAAGGATAAAAAAATATGTGATTTTTTTGTGCATTGAATATTTTACCGTTGAAAGAATAAAGGTAGAAGAAAAAAGCGAGCGACCAAAGTTTGAAATATTGCTTCTCCTTGAAATTGAGTGATGATGTAAATTTGTCAAATTGGAAGTCAGTAGTTAAACCTACATTTGTTGATTTTTTACACATCTCAAGCGGAAAATTTGTCAAATTTGCTGCCGTCCTACGCAAAATCATATAGCGCCGAAATATTTTCTATTTTTATCGCCATTTCATCCTATTTGAAATCTATGCTGCATCCAAACACAACACTCAACTGCAAAGGACGCTTACTAAGCCTTAAAAGACCAATCGTCATGGGCATACTAAATGTGACCCCCGATTCCTTCTACGACGGAGGACGCTACAATTCTACGCAGCAGGCACTGCATCAAGTAAAAAAAATGCTAGCAGCAGGTGCAAGTATCATAGACATCGGTGGAATGTCTTCACGCCCAGGAGCAGAAGTGATTTCGGTGGAAGAAGAATTGAAACGTGTCCTTCCGAAAATAGAAGCCATTGTACAAGACTTTCCAAATGTCATTATTTCA
>JBCCRX010000132.1:0-15389 GCA_039201015.1 Bacteroidota bacterium
GAGAGATTGAGAGATTGAGAGATTGAGAGATTGAGAGATTGAGAGATTGAGAGATTGAGAGATTGAGAGATTGAGAGATTGAGAGATTGAGAGATTGAGAGATTGAGAGGAGGTAAATCGTCTGGGAATTGTAATATCTGACATTAACAGAAGTTGAGCATATCAAAATAGTACAATTATGAAATATGGTATTTGCCCATTCAGTGTCGTTTCGCTTCGGGTGTCTGCGGTAGATACCAGTGAAATTTGTACGCAATTGTTGTTCGGTGAATTGGCAGAGGTGCTAGAGCGAAAAGGTAAGGCTTGGATGAAAGTGCGCTGCCAACACGACAATAGCATTGGCTGGATGCACAGCAATCAGTTACATCCTATCACAGCGGATGAATTTGCTGCTTATCAAAGAGATTTCGCCTATTGCTTGGATTTGATGCAGCCCATCTTAGCAAAAGATCATTTTATTCCAATTACGATCGGCGCGAGATTGCCCCTTTTTGACGGTATGAAATTGCAACTGGAAGGAGCGTCTTATCAATTTACAGGGCAAGCAGTCTTCCCAAAAGACATGAAGGCAGATGCGACTTTATTAGAAAAATTGGCTCGACGATATCTTTACGCGCCCTATCTGCACGGTGGTCGTTCTCCTCTTGGTATTGACGGAGCGGGTCTAGTACAAAATGTCTTTCAGATGCTAGGCATCAATATGCCACGAGAAGCCGTACAGCAAAAAGATCGAGGAACACCCATTGATTTTGTAGAGCAAGCCATGGAAGGAGATTTGGCGTTCTTTGAAAATCGGCTTGGACGCATCACACACGTTGGCATTATCCTACCTGATGCTCAAATTGTTCATGCCTCAGATTGCGTTCGAATTGATCGCTTGGACCACTTCGGCATTTTTAATGAAAGTAGTAATCGCTATACGCACAAGTTGCGAGTGATGCGCCGTATTTTACCAAGTACAGGACGAACTAAACAGAGGAAACTAGATATTCCTCAGATAAAGGAAGAACAGATGCAGTTATTTGAGTTGGGGTAGAAAGAAGAATAAATTAGTTGAGTTTAACTCTGATAAGAGAAAATAATCAATGACACAAACAAACGGACAACTCATCTCCCTCAAGGGAATGTACGAAGATTACTTTTTGGATTATGCTTCCTATGTGATATTGGAGCGCGCAGTGCCCGCCGCTTACGATGGTTTGAAACCCGTACAGCGAAGGATATTGCATGCGATGAAGGAAATGGATGATGGGCGATACCACAAGGTCGCGAATATCATTGGGCAGACGATGCAGTTCCATCCGCACGGAGATGCAGCGATTGGGGATGCTTTGGTGAATTTGGGACAAAAAGATTTATTAATTGATTGTCAGGGTAATTGGGGCGATATCCGAACGGGCGATCGCTCGGCGGCACCTAGATATATTGAGGCACGCCTCACCAAATTTGCCTTGCACGTTTCTTTCAATGGACAAACCACCGATTGGCAATTGTCTTACGATGGTCGGAAGAAAGAACCGGTCGCCTTACCAATGAAATTTCCTTTGGTGCTCGCAAATGGCGTAGAAGGTATTGCAGTGGGACTTTCGACCAAGATCATGCCGCACAATTTTGTAGAATTGATAAAGGCATCCATTAAAATATTACAAGACAAAAAGGTAAAAATCTATCCTGATTTCCAGACGGGCGGCTTGATGGATGTGAGCGACTACCGCAGTGGGAAACGTGGTGGAAAAATTAAGGTGCGAGCAAGAGTTGAACAAGTGGATAAAAAACATGTCGCTATTCGGGAATTGCCTTATGGCGTGACGACCGTTTCCTTGATTGAAAGCATTAAAAAAGCCAACGAAAAAGGCAAAATCAAGATCAAAAAAATCCATGACAATACGGCAAGAGAGGTCGAAATATTAATTGAACTTGCGCCTGGCATTTCACCAGAAGTGACGATGGACGCACTCTACGCTTTCACGCGCTGCGAAGAATCCATTTCTCCCAACGCTTGTGTCATTATAGATGATAAGCCTTACTTTTTGACGGTGGAAGAACTGTTAAAAAGTTCCACAGAAAACACCAAAGAACTGCTTCGCCAAGAACTCGAAATCAAGAAACGAGAACTAGAAGAAAAATGGTTCTTTGCGAGTTTAGAGAAAATTTTTATCGAAAATCGCATCTATCGGGAGATAGAAGAAGCCGAAAGCTTTGAGGAAGTCATTCAAATTATCGGAACAGAACTGCAAAAATACGTGACTACACCTTCCGATGCTGCTTTCAAAGATAAAAAAGACAAACGCCTCAAATTGATTCGGAATATCGAAGAAGAGGACATTGTTCGCTTGACCGAAATTCGCATCAAACGCATCTCCAAATACAACAAATTCAAAGCAGACGAGCGCATTCAACAAATTGAAGAAGATTTGAAACAAGTCAAATACGATTTGGCGCATCTAACCGAATTTGCGATTGCCTATTTTGAAGACTTGCTATCAAAATATGGCAAAGGCAAAGAGCGCAGAACCGAAATCACAACTTTTGATACCATACAAGCGACCCAAGTAGTTGCGAACAACGCCAAACTCTACGCCAATCTAAAAGATGGCTTCATTGGTCATGGATTGAAAAAAGGAGAAGGCGACTATATCTGCGATTGTTCGGATATTGATGACATCATCGTTTTCCGAAAAGATGGCAAATTTATGGTGTCGCGCATTGAGGAGAAAAAATTTGTGGGTAAGGGAGTCATCCATGTGGATGTTTGGAAAAAAGGAGACGAGCGCACTACTTATAATATGGCTTATTTAGATGCAAAAAGTGGACGAACTTATGTGAAGCGTTTCAATGTTTCTGCCATTACGCGTGAGCGAGAATACGACTTGACCAAAGGCGCGAAAGGCTCTAAAACCACTTACTTCACCGCCAATCCAAATGGAGAATCAGAAATCATTCAAGTGCAACTAACGCAAGCTTCCAGCGCAAAAATTAAGCAATTTGATTATGATTTTGGGGAGTTGGCAATTAAAGGCAGAAGCGCCAATGGGAACATCCTGACGAAATATCCTGTCCGAAAAATTACGCAAAAAGAGGTTGGGCAATCTACTTTGGGCGCACTCAAAATATATATGGATGAAGTCAGTGGGCGATTGAATACCGAAGAACGCGGACTGCATTTAGGGGATTTTGATACAGGCGATCAAATTCTGGTAATTTATAAAGATGGCTCTTATGAACTGACCGATTATGAATTGACGAATCGCTATGAACCGAAAGAAATCATCAAAATTGGAAAATTTAGTCCTGAGCAAGCGATCAGTGCCGTTTACTATGACGGCAACAAAGGTTGGACGATGGTGAAGCGATTCATGATCGAAACCTCTAAGCAGGGACAACGCTTCCCTTTCATCACGGATCATCGCAGTTCAAAACTCTATTTCGCTACTTTCAGCACCCATCCGCGCATCAAATACAATATGCGCGTGAAAGGACAAAAAATGGAAGGGGAATTGGATTTAGCGGATTTCATCGACGTGAAAGGCTGGAAAGCATTAGGAAATAAACTAAGTGAGCACAAACTCTCCAAAGTAGAAGAAATACAAATCCTAGTTGGTGAAAATGGACAAACGGAATTGACTTGGGATTTGGGGAATACTTAGGGATTGTACACTTAGCTAGGATGTCGGAAAATCGTGACCTTTAGACATGCTAATAAAAAGTCCATAACATTTCCCAAGTCTTTTTCTGAAATTATCAGAGTTCATGTTCTGGGTAATCCCAAAAGGTACAAAATCACACCGTTTCTTACTTTTAAGCGTTCAATTTCCCAATTGAAACTTTCATTTCGATGAACTTTGTTCACTAAATTCTGCATCTCTGGTATTGAATAAGTACGTAGAACGGATACCATACCGTCCCAAATTACAAGGAATGGGATAATGGGTATGATATAGGTGAAAATAATTCTACCTAGCTTAAACGGTCGGATAAAAGGAGTGACAAATAGCACCATAAGTGGAGAAAATAGGGTACTTAGAAAGCTAGGAATACTTCGCTCTTGTACCTCAAAAATAGCAATTGGACAACTAGTATCTACTGCATTCTGTAATATTTCTTGAGCATCTTGTGGTTGGAAATGGTGAAGTGATAAAAATTGAGTACGAAGTCCTTCTAGCTGCTCAGGTACATTTCTAGCATCTACTGAAATAGTAAGGTAGTCGATATTATCTGCTTGTTGTTTCATGTATTCAAAAGCAGTGATATTGGGGAAGTAGTCGGTGAGCAGAATTTTTAGATTTGGGATTTTCTCTTTCAACTTTTCATTCAAGCGGAGCAAACCTCCTCCTCCTCCAGAAGCTAAATCAATGATCTGATTGGTTTTCTGAGCAAGCATAGCTCTTTCGAGTACTGGTAAAATTGGCTCGTATATATTGAATTTATTGGAGAGAAATTGAAGAAAGTCAGTAACGTAATTTCTCATAAACGTAGGCATCCATTCTTGGTCTTCCCATTCAAATAAATGTACTCTTTTCATACTAAATTGAGTCTGTTTATTAATTTTAGACCAAATGTACTAAAAAATTAGACCATTCGGACTAAAAATGAAAAAAACAAAACAGATTATTCTTCAAACTGCTAAGAAACTATTCACCAAGCATGGTGTGGCGGAGGTATCCATTAGGCAGATTGCGGCAGAAATGAAGATTAGCCATAGCAATCTTCTTTACCATTATAAAAACAAACAAGCACTGCTGACGGGGCTTCATCAGCAGTTGTTAGATGCAGCATTGGTTATCAATCGAGACTTTCATCAAACTGATGAATTGGTGAAAGCGCTTTATCATTCTACTCAAACTGGTTTTCGTATTTTATACGACTATCGCTTCTTCGTGATTGACTTAAATCATATTATGCGAGAGAACACAAAGCTTCACCAAACCTTCCTACAAATTGGAAAATTTCGCGATCAACTCTATCGAGAGATCATCGCAAAAGGAATCGAAAAAGGATATATGCGGACACCCGAATATCAGAATGAGTATGAGTTATTCCTCCAGCGTATCCGAATATTTAGCGATTATTGGGTTGCCTCCTCTGCTATCTACGAAGAAGGAAATCAAGAGGACATTATCGACAAATACGTTAGATCGTTTATGAATATGTTTTACCCATACTTGACCCAAAAGGGAAAAGTAGAATATCTATTGCTCTGAATCACCCTGTTATACAAGTGTTAACTCTTTAAGCAGAATCCAAGATTTGTTCTAACTTGCATTATAACATCATAAAGGGAAAGCAATTCAATAAAAACTTCACCCTGTACACTTTTTTTTGCAAATTTTTATTGCATAAAAATTTTATTTCTGTCCAAAGGACTTCTTGAATTTTTTCCATGAAAAAATTCTTTTATCATACAAATAAATTAGAAAGTGCATAGGAGTAAAAATAAAAACAAATAAAATTGACTCGAACCACACTAATCGCCATGCTCTCCGCATTGGGAATGCTAGCATTGATACTACTGCAAGTCCGATGGTTGCAGCAGTCCGCTGCTTTGATTAGTGAGCAATTCGAGCAAAAAGTTTCCGATGCCCTCAGTACGGCCATTTTGAAGCTAAAAGATCCCTCTGGTGTGTCGCATTGTGAAGAAGGACCAGATGGTTGCTACATTTTACCGCCAGAAAAAGAAACAGAACTCAAGTGCAAACTGACGAGTGTGTTGGCTTGCTATGACTTACCCACCCGCTTTGAATTTCAGATCGTCAATGAGCAAGATACGCCGATGGGAGATGATTCCCCTTATTGCTGTTCTTTGCGCTACCTAGACGAAAAGTTGGAGGACAAGATGGTCACCATCGCCTTTTTGGACAAGCCCAAATACATCATTGAAAAGATGGGCTTAATGATTCTCTTTTCGGGTTTGATTTTGCTACTCCTTTCAGGACTTTTCATTTATATCAATTTGGCACTATTGCGACAGAAACGAGCTACTGAGCGCAATACTGATTTTTTCAATAATATGGCGCACGAGTTCAAAACGCCGCTAACGAATATTTTGCTAGCCACTAAAATGTTGAAAAAGCGGCAGAAAGAAGAGCCTTTTCTGGAAGTTATTCACAAAGAAGGCGACAGGCTGAAATGGCAAGTGGAACGCGTGCTGCACCTTGCAAAAATGGAGCATGGTAACTATGAAATGGAGCGAAAATACTTTCCTTTGCATCCACATATTGAGCAATTACTATCGTCTATGTATGCGCGTTTGCAAGAAGAAAATGCAGTCGTAGAAGTTGATGTGCCAGCAGATATGCAAATTTATGCGGATCCTTTTCATTTGAGTAATTCCATTAGAAATCTATTAGACAATGCGCTCAAATACTGTAGTGTGCCACCGATCATCAAAATAGCAGCAAAGGAAACACAAGAAGGCATTGTACTTCAAATAGCGGACAATGGCATAGGCATCAGTAAAGCCAATCAAGACTTTATTTTCAAAAAGTTTCAGCGTGTCGGTAATGGAGATTTGCACGATCACAAAGGTTTCGGTTTAGGGCTAGCTTACGTCCAAAAAGTTATGGAACTGCATGCTGGCTTTATTCGCATTGTTAGCGAAATAAATAAAGGTAGTCGTTTTGATTTGGTGCTTCCAAAGAAAGTGTAAATGCTTCGAGGCATTATTTTATTCCATTCTAAACTTAATACTGACGTTTCGCTGAAATTGATTTTGAAAAAATACATTTACAGTAGAAACCATAAACCATATACGTAATTGAAATTTTTCTGCGAAAAATTCCAATTATCCCTTTGGACAGAGCGAAAAAATCAAAATTGAAAATTTTGATTTTTTCTCTCTGTCCGAAAGTCTCTCTTTTTGGAAAATTTCATGAAATAAAATTTTCCAAAAAGAGATTTTTCACTGCATAGTCAGAATTAAATTTTGTTTTTTTTGGATTTAAAATTAGCGAAACGTAAGTAATAGGCATAGTTGAAATGGACGATCATTATCTGCATAAAGGGAAGAAATTTTATTGTAAATTGAAAAAGTAAATGATCCCTGAAGTGCAAAAATATGCTCTCAATCTTGAATTGGTCAGGGAGCTAGTCGCTCTATTACCCAAGTCTTGTCTTTTTGCAAACGATAGCGAATGCGATCGTGCAAACGACTAGACCGTCCTTGCCAAAACTCTATTTCTTCTGCCCGCACCAGAAAGCCGCCCCAATGTGGTGGGCAAGGTAATTTTTCTTGTCCAGCGTATTTGTTGTGCAAGCGTTCCACATTTTTTTCTAGTATGCTACGGTCTTGAATGATTTGACTTTGAGGAGAGGCCCAAGCACCAATCTGACTGCCCTTGGGTCGCGATTGAAAATAGCTTTCAGAAGCGACTGCTGATAGCTTCTCCACCTTGCCTTTTATTCTAACTTGTTGCTCTAAATCCAACCAATTAAAAACCAAAGCCGCGTAGGGATTTACCAACAATTCTTGTCCTTTTTGGCTTTCGTAATTGGTGTAAAAAACAAAGCCTTCTTCTTCCACACCTTTTAGGAGCACTACTCGCGCAGAAGGTCGTCCTTGTGCATCGCTAGTCGCCAAAGTCATCGCATTGGGTTCTTTTATTTTGGCATCCAAAGCGCCTTGCAGCCACACTTTAAATTGAGTAATTGGATCGTTGGCCACTGCTGCTATTTCTAGTGTACCTTTTTCATAGCTTTCTCTTAAATCCTGAATGACAATATCCATTTGCTTGCGTTTAGTATTGTTGTGCTGTACTAAGATAGATTGATGATAAAAAGTTTTGCAAGCTCAATCAAAAAAAGGTAATACCACAGCTTAAGTACCCTGTAAACTAAGTTTGTTTTAATTTTGAGAAGCGAGCAATTCCTTAGAATTTCGAGCTTCAAAAAACCTAATCTGCCGCCGTCTTCGACGGCGGCGAAAAAGGGGGGAGGGAGAAAAAAGGGTTTTTCTAAAACCCTTTTTTCTCCCTCAAACTCCCCTATTTAAAATTACAAATAAACTTAGTTTACACTGTATTAAGCTTTTTTCCATAAAGAAAAGTAAAGTCTAGAAAAAGCTATGTATGCCCAGTTTTTGCAAAAAAACTTAAGCTTTATGTGTCCTTGGATGTTCTTAAATGTTCCAAAAACCACACTTTGAAGTTTCTGATTAAAAATATGTATCAAATTAGTTTATACAATACAGATTGTCCAAAGTATTTGAACGATTTCAACCCTAGCTCTAGATTGAGTCAAAGCAAACAAATAGAGAAAACCATTTACTTCATCAGGCAGTTTCTATAAAAAATATCAAAACAAAGCATGAATCGAAGAAATTTTAAAAAGCAAATTGCAGGTCTTGCCCTCGCTTTACCACTCGGAAAAGGACTGACTGACCAGCCTGTGACGATCAAACCTCAACGTTTGAATAAAGGAGATATCGTCGGCGTGATTGCGCCTGGAAGCCAAATCAATGAAAAAGCCTTGGAGAAAGGAAAACGGAATTTGGAAAGCTTGGGTTTGGAGGTAAAATTTGCTAAGAATATACGCGCCAAAAGGGGCTTTAATGCAGGAACGGATGAGCAGCGATTAGAAGACTTACATACAATGTTTGCCGATCGAAATATTGCTGCCATCTGGTGTGCCAGAGGAGGGTATGGCTGTACGCGCCTATTGCCACAGATTGATTACAATTTGATTCGTACCAATCCAAAAGCCCTAATTGGTTATAGCGACATCACCGCTTTGCTGCAAGCAATTCAGGTAGAGACGGGTCTGATTGGTTTTCATGCTGCGGTGGCTAGTTCTGATTTCACACGCTACACCAAACGCTACTTGAAACGCATTTTATTCCAAGACAAAGACGAGACGGTCATTGAATTGGCCAAGCCCAACCAAAGAAAAGGCAAAAGAGATACCGCTTTTCAGGCGAGAACGATCCGTCAAGGTATTGCGAGAGGCAATTTGGTAGGTGGCAATTTGAGCTTACTAGCTGCTTTATCAGGCACAAAGTGGGAATTGAAAGCGCAAAACAAGATTGTTTTCATAGAAGACATTGGCGAAAAACCCTATCGCGTTGATCGGATGTTGACGCAACTGCGGCAGGCGGCTGCGCTGAGATTCGCTGCTGGTCTGGCACTGGGCATTTTTACGGATTGCGAAGCGGGGAAAAATGATCTGTCCCTTACTTTGCAAGAAACCTTAGATGATCGCCTTTCCGATTTGGGAGTTCCTGTAGCTTATGGTTTATCTTTTGGACACATTCCAGACCAATGCGTCTTGCCAGTAGGAATTGCGGCGGAATTGGATGCAACGGAGCAAAAATTGACTTTATTAGAAGCAGCAGTAAGCTAGATACCGTAAAAGTATTCTTTTAAATTTCATCCAAACTTTCACTTCTACTACATGACAATATTAGATAAAATCATTGCGCAAAAAAAGATAACAATTGCTGCTAGCAAAGCGCAGCACAGCATCAAAGACTTCGAGCAAAACCCGCTTTTTTCGCGCGATACCTATTCCTTTCGCGCTGCCCTACAAGATAAAAGCAAGCTAGGCATCATTGCGGAATTTAAAAGGCACTCTCCTTCACAAGGTGATATACACGCCGATGCGAAGATCGAAGAGGTGACCCAAGGCTATGCAGAAGCGGGTGCATCTGCCCTTTCCATACTCACCGATACGCCTTTCTTTAAAGGAACAAAGGAGGATTTGATGCAAGCAAGGCAATTGAATACCTGTCCTGTTTTGCGTAAAGACTTTATCATTGATGAGTATCAAATTTTTGAAGCCAAAAGCATTGGTGCGGATGTTATCTTACTAATTGCAGAGTGCTTAACAAAAGAGGAAGTAGGGCAGCTCGCTCGATGCGCTAAAAGTTTAGGCTTAGAAATCTTAATGGAAGTTCATTCGGAAAAGCAATTGGATAAATTAGTACCAGAAATAGATGTGGTGGGTATCAACAATCGCAACCTAGAAACCTTTGAAGTGAGCATTCAGCACTCTATTGATCTATACGAAGCCATTCCAAGTCAATTTCTAAAGATTTCAGAAAGCGGCATCAGTAATCCTAATGCCATCTATGATCTGCGAAGAATCGGATTTGATGGGTTTCTAATTGGCGAATATTTTATGCGTGCCGAGCAGCCTCATCAAAAATTAAAAGAATTTATTCAACGCGTTTATGCACTAGAGGACTTGCTGAATAATGCAATCGCATAAGTGGGAAATGACTTTAATATTTATCAAATGAAGTCTTGCAAAAATTTGGCAAGAGTTATTATTGAGGAGACAAACACAATTCATTAATTCCTAAAACATATTTTTCTACTACGCCAATTTGTTCTGCTGTTTGCGCACCTTGAAAGCCCTGAATCAAACTATCGCGCAAATGCTCCTTTGCAAAAGTTGTCAAATGTTCAGCAATCGGTAAATACGACCAATGCCATTTCTCTTCGTTGTAGCCATTGGGTCGTGCTGCTCCTTTTGCGGTATATGGTTGACAGAATCCATAATCCACTGCATTTGCCGCTAGCCAATCGTATATCTTCTTACCCTCACCAGTTGCAAAATATTCATTGTTGAAAGCATTAAAGTCAATATCCGTTCCCCAATGGTGACGAGAAGTGCTGGGCATCGAACTGAATCGAAGAATTTTTAAAGCCCTTTCCTTAGCATCTGGCGTTGTTTGTGCTAGATTTTCGCCATTTTCTACTTTGGTCTTTCCTGTCCATTTGTTCTCCCAAATTCGTTTTTGATAATCGAAATTTCGGGTAGCGGAGCGGATTTGTAGATAAATACCTTCCTTTTTTGCTGCTTCGTACATATCTATGAAAGCAGCATAAGTATCTTTTCTCAAATACATACCTGCTCGATCGGCATGTACCCTAGCGATTTCAATAAAGTCTTCCTGCTCAGCGGGTTCGTACTTTCCCATGACGTAATCCAAGGTCAAGATTTTTGCTAAGCTATCAGGAACTTTTGATAGGATTTTTTCTGTTCTTCCTTCTTTGTTTTCTACTTCGCTTTGAGATTGACAGGCTTGAACCGCTAGGATGAGCAAGAAGATCATTGATATGCGTACCATAGAGTGTGTAATTTTCGTTTGATGTAGCAAATGGCAATTTATGATTTTTTCTCACAAAAAAGTCCAATCTAACGATCATGAATAAAAAAGTTCTTCTTCTTCCAACCTTTGTATTTCTGATGCCCTTCCTTCTTCTATTTGGCGGGTATCAAATGTTGACAAGCCATATCTATAACAATCAAACTTGTAAAAGCTTCAACATTGACCACCTTGAACTGCGGACTGGCATATTAATTCCTAAAGTATTGCCAGAGGCTTATAAATGCAAATGTGAAATAGCGCAGCAAACAAGAACCGCTAGCTACGTATTGGATAAGAATGATGTGGACTTGGACGAATTTATAGAAAGCAATGACTTTGAATTTTCTAATGGACAATACATCGCCAGTGGTAGGGACAAAAAGACACTTTGGGAAGCTAGATTTGATAAAGCGAGTGCAAAACTGGACTTTTATTTGAAATACCAACAATAGAAAAGGAGATAGGATAGATTTACTAAATCTTCAAGATTTGTCAAATCAAGTGTGGTGATTTGCTAAATTTTTAGAATTTAGTAAATCTAAGTTGCGACATTTTACGAGCTTGTCTGCTTTTGGCTGATGCACCCATGGCAGTTTGAAATACCCAAAGATCATTCATCTAATCACGCTAATGTAAAACTTTTTATAATTTTGCGACTTGCTAAACCAAATGTTATTTGGAATCGTCATAAATTTATTCACAAATAATCCACTATATACTATGAACGCGACCAACACAGCGACCAACACAGCGACCAAAACACGCTACAGTGATGAAGAATTAGCAGAGTTCAAGACTATTATTGACAAAAAGCTAAATCGAGCAAAGGAACAATTTGACTACATTCGGACTCAAATGCAAGAAATGGCAGACAATCCCGATTTAAAAATCAGAGGGCTGGATGATGCGACGGGTGTCACGGAAACGGAACAACTCAACAATTCCGCTGCCCGATTACAAAAACACATTCAATATCTGGAAAACGCTTTGATTCGAATTGACAACAAGGTATATGGCGTATGCAGAGCGACGGGTAAGTTGATTTCTAAACAGCGACTGAAAGCGGTGCCACACGCTACGCTGAGTATAGAAGCAAAGCAGAATAGAAGATAGTTTTTTTAAAATTTTCTCGACAACTTCTGCCAGAAAATAGTATCTTTGCGCTCCTTTGTAGAGTAGTCAATTCATTTGTTTAGATAAAGCATTGGCTGTTGTGCTGCAAGTAACTGATAATAAGATAATTATTTTATATAGAACAATAAGCAATGGCAAATCATAAATCGTCGAAGAAGAGAATGCGTCAAGATGCGAAGAAGCGTCTTCAAAACAGATACTACAAGAAATCTGCTAGAACAGCTATCAAAAAGCTGCGCGAAATGGAAGACAAAGAAGCAGCAGCAGCATTCTTGCCTAAGGTAGTTAGTATGATCGACAAATTAGCGAAAAAACGTACTTGGCATCCCAATAAGGCAAGCAATCTAAAGAGTAAATTGTCTCGCCACGTGAATCAATTGTCCTGATCTTCCGTATATCTTTCCTGTAAGCGTACTTATGGTGTGGAAACGAGTTGTTTCTACGCCATAGCAGTATCCTTTCCTTTTTTTAAGTGATTTTTTCCCTTATTACGGCTAGCATTGTAAGGAACGAGGGATGAATAAACTGAGGTTATTGACAAGATATTTTTGTGCTAATGGAGGCAGAAAAATCGCAATCCGCCTTAGGCGGACACAAGATTTTTTCTAACGAAAAGTAGCGCAAAACCTGTTCGCCTAAGGCGTAAAGATGAAGTCAAGAATCTGAGGTTATTTGTGCGTCGTTCCTAAGTAGTGCTGGTAGAAAAAAATTTCAGTCAATACTTAATCTTCCAATCACCGTTTCACTTCAGTCCTAGTCAATAAAATTTCAAAATTTGCTTGTCCTTTTTGAAACAAGCGATGCTTTCCTCTGTACACTACCATAGGTTTAAAGGAGTTCTAAATTTTTTATTTAAAAACCGATTAATATGATGTCTTTGCGCTACTCTAAAGTGGTGGGGCTATGCTTAGCACTATCCATTCTAGCGATTTCAACGCTTTTTTCACAAACAACATACAATGCTCTTCTCACGGGTCGGAATGAAGTAATGCCTGTACTTACTTCTGCCACTGGTTCTGTTGTCGCTACATTGACGGGCAATGAATTAGTCGTCACTGGAGAATTTCAAAACTTATCTGAAGCTGCCATACAAGAGGGCGCCAACATTCACATCGGTATGGCGGGACAAGAAGGGGCAGTTATTTTGGGCTTAATTCCTTCTTTGAGAGATGGACAAACTTCGGGTACTTTCAACGCAGGTTTGAATACTTTTTCCTTGGGACAAGAGCAAATTGATCTTCTAAACGCCAGAGAACTTTATATCAATATCACCTCTACGGCTTTTGAGTCTGGCGAGATTCGAGGACAATTATTGCCCGATGCCTTAACCTATTTCAATGCTAATTTATTGGGTAGCAATGAAGTACCTGCCGTGACTTCTTTCGGCAACGGCAACGTATCAGTCGAATTGGTTTCCGCTACCCAGATTGCGGTGAGCGGCTCTTTCAATAATTTAAGTTCCGATTTCGATAGCAGTATTGGGGCGCATCTCCACATCGGTTCGGTGGGCGAAAATGGGGCAGTTGCGTTTGCTTTGACACCACAATTGTCAGACGACAACCGCAGTGGTGTTTTTAGAGCAGCAGACAATACTTTTGATATTGACTTTAATCAGTTGCTAGCCATCGGAGAGCGAAAGATGTACGCCAATATCCACAGTTTGGATAATCCTAGTGGTGAATTGCGCGGACAATTAGTGCCCGCCGAAGCCAATGCCGTCTTCCGAACAAAGCTCTCGGGTAGCTACGCCGTTCCTGTGCAAACTGCACTAGCAGAAGGTGTAGCAATGGCAGAGATTTATGGCGATACTTTGATGATTGTTTCTGGTAATTTTCAAGACCTAGAAAGTCCCGTCGTCACTACCAATACCAGCAATCGTCCAGGTCTATACGCTGGTTTTGCGGGAGAAGAAGGGGGCTTTTTATTTTCTTTAAACTTAACTGCCGCCGTATCGGGTTTGAATGGAGAAATAGAAGCCTCGAACAATGTATTTTTATTGGATGCCGTGCAAGCCAATCGCTTGTACGAAAGAAGCATTTACCTCAATTTAGCGACCGAAGCACAAAGCAGTGGTGCGCTGAGAGGGCAATTCGTTCCAGAATCACAAATCATCATGCACGGCTTTATGTCTGGAACACTCGCCGTGCCCCCTTCCAATTCTACTGGTCACGGAAATCTAGTCGCAGAAATCAACGAAAATAATCTGACCCTCTCTGGTTCATTTCAAGAACTAGACGGTTTGGCAGGACGACCCAGCTTGAATATTGGCTATGCAGGCAGCACGGGAGAGCGCATTTTCTCCATGACCGCAGACGAAAATAATATGCGCGCTTCTGACAACAGTTTCGACCTTAGCGAAGAACAAGTCGAAGCACTGATGGCACGCCAATTCTACGTCAATCTACCTTCTAGTGCGCAGAGCAGTGGTGAATTGCGTGCTCAAATTTTACCCGAAGCAACTGCCTATTTTGTAGGGACACTTTCGGGCGCAAGCCAAACCAATCCCGTCAACACTGACGCTTATGGACAAGTCATATTGGAATATACAAATGAAGTGGCCAGTTTGACGGGCAGCTTTAGTGGATTGGAAAGCGATTTTAATATCAATGCAGCGGGCGGTGTGCACATTTATGAGGGTTTTGCAGGTACGACGGGTGCAATTTTGCAACGCCTGAATGTAGATTTAGCCGACAGTAATCGAGCAGGTGTTTTTGAAGCATCGAGCAATACTTTCAATTTAGAAGGAGCAGCAGCCAGTGATTTATTCGAGCGCGGTGAGTACGTCAATATCGTCACCAATGATGAAGTCAATGGCGCAATTCGAGGGCAACTTCTGCCTTATGCAAATGCTTATTTTACGACTACCCTTTCTTCTTTCAACACCTTGCCACTTCCAGTTGCTAGCAGTGCGATTGGGGCTTTGAAAGCAGAATTGAGAGGTAACGAGCTGATCGTTACTGGGAGCATCAATGATCTATCCACCCAATTGACGGAGGAAGGAACACAACTATTGTTAGGACGAGCAGGCATGGCAGGAGAAGTTTTGTTTGATTTGGATGCTACGCTGGCGGATAACAACCTATCAGGCAATTATTTAGCTGACGACAATACGTTCCGATTGGAGCGCGCGCAAATTACTGCCCTGAAAAGAGATCGGCATCACGTCAAC
>JBCCRX010000133.1:0-15383 GCA_039201015.1 Bacteroidota bacterium
AAACTCGCCTCCTGCGGGGGTTGCGAGTATCGGCACGGTGCTGCGGGAATTTATGCGCTTTTTTCACACCAAAGCCCCAAACCCAATCCCCGTACTATTCCCAATCCCACAATCCCAAGCCGCTGCCACTGCTTGCGGATCACCTTCCACAATCACGGGACAGAGCGTGGCTTTAATATCAATGCCGTGATAGCTGATTTTTTTGATGTGCGGACGCGGATAGCTGCGATCGAAAGCGACCGATACATCCGTTGGGAGTTGCAGCCGTCGAAGTTTGGATTGTAAGGTTTCGGTGAGGAAAGCATCCGATTCGGCATGGGAAGGGAAGAAATACTGCGCATGTTGGTCTTCCAATCTTTTCCGTTTGATTAGAATGGGGCTTTGTGCCAAAAAGCGATGTCGCTGACCGAAATCAGGGGTGCGTCGCAGCCGCACTTCTTCCACGCGCATGCCCCAATTAATTTCCGCATCTTCAAAAATGCCTTGCACCGCTTTGGTGTGCAAATCCTGTAGGGGCGAACTGATGAAAAACTCCGCGCCGTAAGGAAAAACCAAACCCGCTTTGGTTGTTTTGTAGCAGGGTCGCCCCACGTGCCGCAACCACGACAGGGAATAGAGCGAAATATCATCGTGCAGCTCATTCGTGCCTAGCCATTTGTGGAAGGCTCCAGTGAGCTTTTGCTGATAATTGAAAGGAACAGGCGCAGTGTTCCTCGACAGTTGTAAGTACACTCTCATAAGCAATCATTTTTTGTTCTTACTTTTTCTATGGCAAAGATATGGACGGAGACTAGGGGAAATTTCCCACCCCTCCTAAAAAAGTTGGCACAAAGCTCTAATCAAGTTCTGTGCTTTGGCAGTAATATGGTCTTTCAACGCCTGTGGATAAAGGATTTCCACTTGATCGGAATTCGCCATAATAAAATTGGAGATGCCGAAAAATTCAGCATTTACGAAGCTCTCAAATTCCCAGCAAGCTGCTTGCGAGGAAGGAGAAATTTCACTCACTGATTTCGGATACTGCTCTGAGAGGTAGTTGTAAGCCTGCGAGCGAATGCGTAGATGCACCCGCACTTGTTTGTTATTAGCAATTCTAAATACGTCGGTCTTTTTGCGTTTGTGCCGATATTCAAACTGCCAAGTGGTTTCCGTCGTGATGACACGCTCTACTCTGGACAATCTGAAATGCTGCACCTTATCTGGTTTTTCACTAGCTGGCTCATAGCATTGCAGCGTATCTAAATCTACATCGATATCGAACGGCTCTACCACCCTGTTGCGCATGGGGCTGGTATTGCTGCGATAATTGACCAAAACGACTTGTTTTCTATCCTTTTTGGCAGCAAAAAGCGCATCTATTTTATCCAGTCTTGCGCTCCGCAACGCCCGCAAGCCCAATCGCTGAAAATCGTAGAGCGATTCCAATTTGTTCAAAATGTAATTGACCTCTTTGCTAGCAGCACCCGAGCGATGTAAAGCCGCACTAATCTTTCCTTTATCTTCTTCGGAGAGCGGCTGCAAATATTTCAGTTCTTTAAAACTGCGATTGGGTAGAATCGCATAATGATAAGGACGCTTTCGCTCCTGATCTACATCAATTCCGACATTTTTCAGAATCTCTATGTCTTCCTTGATTTGATCGGTAGAAATGCCGTAGTGCTTAGCCAAGTCCTTGCGCGAAAAACAATAAGGATTAGAAAGAATGCGAAGCAATAGCTGTATGATACGTGCCCTAGGCTTTGGTGCAATCATTATTCAATGGTTTTGATAGTATTATACTGAACCGAAGCAAAATAAGTTACATAAAATCAGATTTAATTTGGTAGGCACCTTCAGTAAAAATCAAAAGTAGCTAGGTTCCTAGTTTAAGGGCGGATCATTTCAGGTATTTCAACGCCTGTCTGGAGACTAATACACATTACTTGTTATTTGAGCATTTAGTACAGTGTAAACTAATGTTGTTTTAACTTTGAGAAGCGAGAAAATCGTAGATTTTCGAGCTTCAAAAACCCCTCCACCGCCGTCGAAGACGGCGGTGAACAAGGGGTGAGGGAGAAAAAAGGTTTTTCTAAAACGCTTTTTTCTCCCTCCAACTCAGGCGTGAGGCGTGAACCGCAAACTACTGATTTACAGTTCAATCCTGCTCCAAACATGCTCTAAAGGAAAACTTGACCCAATGGCTATTGCTTGCACCGATTTAGAGCTGCCAGCTATACAAATCGTTCAGCATTATCTTAAGCGGCTGTTTCAATGGCTAAAGTCGAGTTTAGTAAGTTCCTTCTTAGTCATCATCTTACACGTTTCTTTTCGATTCTGGAAATTGAAATAGTCTTTTGGTAACTTATCGTATTCAAATACGCCCCATTCTGTCAAGAAAACGCTACTTTTATCCAATCGCCAATCTAGGCGTTCTGCTGATTTTCCCGTTATCAAAATACTGCTGGGTGCACCTGGATTTTTGATGCTAGAAAGCAGTCATATTTCTTGTGCCGATGCCCACACTTGCCAAAGCGTATCCATAGGTACCGCATCTTTGGGTAGCACCACTTTTTGATGTTCCCAAGTTTGGACTTTTGTTATCAGATTTTCGTAGTAATTGACTCTGGCAGCGTAATTCGGATGCAATTGGTAAATGTGATAAACACGGAGCAACAAAATACTTGCTAGTATGAGGGCAAAACCTCTAGTGGATTTGATGCTAGGAAACCAATTGAACACTAGTGGGCAAAGCACAAATATGCTCAAAGGTAAATAGAAACTTTCGATGTGAAATTGATCCATACCTTTGTAGTTGGAGACATTGACCAGTAGCAAATAGCCAAAGAAAAAACCGAATACCAGCCAAAAAAGACGCCTTCTTTTGGCTTGCCAATACAACAAGAGCATCAATAAAAGTGCAATCGGTAAAAGGTAATAATCCGTCAAACAATATTCGAAGAAGTTGTGGTTGGCGGGCAAATCAAAATAATTGGGAAAGCGTTTGGAGAAATTGTCCAAACCTTTCATAGCGTTGCTGTCGTAATTGCTGCTGCCTAGGAATAGCCAACGAACAAGGTATTCGGCAAGCAATAATACAACCAATGCAGTTGCTAATTTAGCCTCAATACCATGCAATTGCTGTAAATAAAAAAAACAGATAAAAAAGACCAGAACGATCGACAAAAGCGGATGAAAATAGAATAAGGTGTGAAACAATAGCAAAAGGGGAATTGCTTTCCAGGAAAAGAAGTTTTTCAACTTTTGTTCCTTAGTCATCCAAGCCATGAAAACGATGCTTAAAGCAATGGCTTGCGCAAATTCAATCTGCATCCACCAAAAAGTATAGGAGACAATAAAGACATTGGACAAGACGAGCAGCAATGAAAATTTTGGCTGCTTCAACACAAAATAACAAATCAAAAACAGCACGTAATAATAACCTACTATACCTACAGAATAAGCCCTTGCAATTTGTGGAATAGATAAATCAAAATGCGCTCCAAGCAGTGGAATCCATTGGGTCAGGGCTTCTCCAAAACGTCCTGCTTGTATGGCTAATTTTCCTTCACTTAGGATATGAAAAATACGAAAGGCGACATCCATGTAAGCGGTTCGTTCTTTGTAGAAGTACAGTGCGGTCAAAGCCAAGACCAAGTAGGTGAGACTGCCTAGAACGAAAATGATCTTTTTGTTGGTTGGGCGCATTGTGTTTTTTATCAAATCAGAGCGTGCATTGAATATTCACTGCTAAATTATAAACCAAAAAATAGTTAAACTTCCTCTACTTGTGCCAAAATAACTTCCAAAAATACCGCCTTGCGTTTTTTGTACTGCTTCACCGTGACCGCAAATCCTGGATAAACCTCAAAAGGCGTATCTAAAGACATGGAATTGGCATGCTTTTCTATCATTCGACCCCATTCGTAAAGGGGTAATAATGCCTCATCCAACGAACCCAAAAAATAGAAATATTCGCTCGCTTGAATGATACATGCTTCTGCGTTTTCCAGTCGGACACCACTTTCTACTTTAAAATAAAAATTTTGCTGCATCAATTCGCAGCCCGACTGATGAATAGCTAACTCCAGTCCCGTATCAAAGACCAGTTGTTCGATGCCTTTCGCGGAACGTATTTTGAAACGGTGCTGCTGAACAGCAGGCAGGCGATCTGAGAAAATAGGCTTGGGTGCTTCGTACAGACAGTCGGTGAAGTTATCTGTATCTTCTTCTTTGCCTTGTTCTGCACAAGCACATAATCCCATGATAACTAGGAATATCATTAGCCGATTCATCTTCCTCACATTGCTATTATTAATGAACGTGTAAGTCCTTTTGGACTAGAGCGAACGGATCATTTTTTATTCAAAAGTCTGCAAATTACGAGAGTTTTTTGCACTTTTTGCGATTTTAAATGTTAGAAAATTCGATCATATGCCCCTTTACATAGCGTATTCAAAAAATGAATGTTTACGCTATTGGATAGATTCCTTACTTTTGCGCGCCAAAATGAGTGATCGTGCTTACTCGGATGAATGCTTATGCACTGTGTAGTATAGTGATTAAAAAAATTGAGGAAAAACAGATAAACAACAATATGCAATTGAGCGAACAGGAAATTGTAAGAAGACAGAATTTACAGAAAATAGAAGCGTTGGGGTTCATCCCTTTCCCAGCAGCAGCATTTGAAGTTGATTTTGATACCCAAAAAATCACAACGCCTCTTTTTCACGAGCGGCTAGCAAAAAAGCTAAGCGCTATCAAGGGAGTAGATGAAAGTGGTGCGGTAAAATTGAGAGATGCTTTTTTCAAAAACAGAGGTAAAGCCACACAGGTATTAGCAGATGAGGAATTGGTTGCAGCACTAGGTATCAGCGAAAAGATCGAATTTGATGAAGATGTAGATCAAGAGCATACGGAACTACAAGCCTTTTTTGATGCCGCAAAAGCAGAAGCGATTGGTATCGAGGGCAAAGTACGCATTGCGGGCCGATTCATGGGGCAGCGTGGTCCTTTTGCAAAACTACAAGATGCGGTCGGACGCATACAATTGTACATTGGTAAAAAAGATTTGGGCGATACACCAGAAGAGCAAGACCGCTACAAAAAATTGGTCAAGCTACTGGACATCGGTGATTTCATTGGCGTGGAAGGTGAAGTGTTTAGTACGGGAACAGGCGAAATCTCGATTCATGTGCGCGAGTTGACCTTTTTAGGTAAGTCTTTGCGACCACTGCCCGTTGTGAAGCGAGACAAAGAAGGGAACATATACGATGAGTTCACCGATCCCGAACTTCGCTATCGCCAACGCTACGTGGACTTGACTGTTAATCCACATTTTAAAAATATTTTCCTCAAGCGCAGCAAAGTCATTTCTTCTGTGCGTCGCTTCTTCGATGCACAGGGCTGGCTAGAAGTAGAAACACCAATTCTGCAACCCATTCATGGGGGTGCGGCGGCGCGTCCGTTCAAGACATACCACAATACCTTAGATATGCCACTTTACATGCGTATTGCTAATGAATTGTATTTAAAAAGATTGATCGTTGGGGGCTTCGATGGCGTGTACGAGATTGGAAAAATGTTCCGCAATGAAGGGATGGATCGAACGCATAATCCAGAGTTCACGATGATGGAAATATACGTCGCCTACAAAGATTATGAGTGGATGATGACGATGGTGGAACAATGTTTGGAGCAGATTGCAAAGGATGTCAATGGTGATACTAAAGTCCAAGTTGGGGAGCAAGTGATTGATTTTGCTGGTCCTTACGAGCGATTGAGCATGTACGATTCGATCAAGAAATATACGGATATTGATATTTCAACAATGGACGAAAGCGAACTTCGTGGCCTTTGTAAACAATTGCACATTGAAGTGGATGATTCAATGGGGAGAGGCAAATTGATTGATGAAATTTTTGGCGAAAAAGTAGAAGCAAATTTGATTCAGCCGACCTATATCACTGATTATCCAATCGAAATGACACCGCTGGCGAAAAAGCATCGTTCTAAAGAAGGTTTGGTGGAGCGTTTTGAATTATTTGTGAATGGCAAAGAAATCGCTAATGCTTATTCAGAATTGAATGATCCCATCGATCAACGTGAACGCTTTGAAGATCAATTGAAACTCGCTCAACGCGGCGATGATGAAGCGATGGCTTTGGATGAAGATTTCTTGCGCGCCCTAGAATACGGCATGCCGCCCACTTCTGGTTTGGGCATCGGTATTGATCGCTTGACGATGTTGTTGACGAATCAGAGTTCGATACAGGAAGTCTTGTTTTTCCCGCAGATGAAGGCAGAGAGTTGATGTTTGTAGATTCACAAAATCTGAAGCTTTCAAAGTTCATCAATAGAAGGAGCTTGTATTACTGTAGTATCAGACTACAAGCAAGCTAGCTTCAAAAAAAAGCGTTGCCTGTTACTACCAGAACAACGCTTTTAGCGAAAACCAATTCCTAAAAGAAATCAATTACACGCCACTAAATTGATTACAGCCAAAATCAGCATTCGTTAAAAAGTTACCAGCAGATTGAATCTGGCTGTTGATAACGGGTAAAACAAACATCCCACCATTGGCAGCACCCAAGACATCACATTCGCCGAGATTGTCCTGCTGTACTTGTTCGTCTTCCCAGTGGTTACAGTTTTTACAAGTTGCGTCCATAAATTTTAATTTTTTTGATTTACATTTTTTGGCTGCTTAAAGTAGCCAATAGACATGTCAAAAACTGCTAAGGCAATAACATTGTTTTTTGAAAATTGGGTTTCTTCACAGTTTGTAAAGAGACTAAATAAAGGGCTTTAGAAGACCAATAAAATTTAGCGAGTAAATGGGGAAATAAATGATACTGTAAATTTGGCATTAACGCAGCATTAACAGCACACGCCTTTCATTTCCACTTCATTGCCTTTACTTTTGTGAGCAAACAATCAGTGGTCCATCTTATCAAATTTTTAACGTCACTTCTCAGCAACCCAACGTCCAATAGATGCGTTAGTAGTCTTTGAATGATGTATGAAATTATAAGTAACCAGTCCTTTCGACAGAAAATTTCTGATTATAACGGAATGCGGTGGTTAGTAAATGCTGCAATAACGTTTCATAAGTGTTGAAATTCTATATACTTCAGGAGGGAGAGAGGAATCAGTGGTTTTACCGCCGATTCCTCTCTCCCTCCAAAAGGATTTTCGCGCCGAAGGCGTGGAAAACACCTCAACTTGCTGATTTTTAAAGCCTTTTTTCTTTCACCGCAAAACGTTACAATCAGGAAAATTTAATTTTAAATAAAAAATCTAACAATCTAATGAAGCAGTTTTTTTTCGTACTCAGTTTATTGGTTTTTGGAGCGAGCGTCAGCTATGCACAAACACCAGCAAAAGTAAAAGCAGAAGTAGTCACGGACGGTCCAGTGATGACTTTTGAGACAGAAGTCATTGATTATGGTGTCATTGAATACAATTCTGACCCATTCCGCTTCTTCAAATTCACGAACACAGGTACAGAACCACTTATCATTTCTAATGCACGCGGAAGCTGTGGATGTACTGTCCCAACTTACCCAACCGACCCTATCATGCCAGGGGAAACTGCGGAGGTAAAAGTGAAGTATGATACTAAACGTGCTGGTAGTAAATTCACAAAGTTCGTGACCTTGACGACTAACGAGGCAAATCCAACGCGTAAGTTGACTATCAAAGGAGAAGTTTTGCCGAAGCCGAAAGAAGAGAGCGTACCAACGAACAATAATCTATTCAATGGCGGTTCTGGTCGATAGATAAGCTGACAATAAATGGATATTCAACTCGTCCTAGTAGGACGAGTTGAAGGAAAGACCTCCGATGCTTGATGTGTATCGGAGGTCTTATCGTTTAAGATACTTTTAAAATCCACTCACCCGACGACTAAATAAATATCGACTTTCGCACTAGACGGGTTTTGTGATTTTTCGGTTTATCTTCATCGCCAAAAGTGTAAACTTTTCATCTTGAAGCCCTCACTTCCGCTAAACTAAACGACTGAGGAATATTTTCTTTTAGTTTTTCGATAATAAGGATTTCGCTATCATTGCTGACGTCTATACCTTCCATCCATTTTCTGTAATCTACCGCCAAAGCAATGGTAGAATTGAAACCTACTTCAATATTAAAGTCAAAATTGACAGTAATATTTTCCAGATATTCAGAAGCTAAGATGTCGAAACGAGTGGTATCAGGCACGGCAAGCGTTGCATCTCTTACTAAGTCTAATTGTGTCACGATGTATTCGTTCACTACGAGATCATACATCATGGTGTCGTCGAATGCTAGCGGATGATTACTACCGAAAAATTGAGGAGCAGCCCTTCTGGCGTTTTCATCCAATCCTACATCGAATTGGATGCCTGAAAAAGCACCATTGGTTTGCGTCGTACCAATTGTTCTAGTTGCTCCAACACCTCGATCTACCAAAACAAAATTATCTTCTATACTTAAAGTAGTTGTATCTCTAGTGGTTGGAAAAAAAAGTAAAAGTTCTTCTTCTACACCAAAAATATTGCCTTCAAAGTCTCGGAGTTTGATGTTGGATAGATAGTATCGAACGTCTGTGATTTGAAAGGAATCTACTCCATTTAAAGAATAGACACTGTCTCGACGAAAAAAAGGCGTTGTATCCGTTTCACTAAAAAAGTGTTGCACCGAGATTCGGAGATTGGGATAAGTACAACAATCCTCTTCACAGAATCGATCTGCTTCTACGTTGAAATTGGTGGCGTTTACGTCCAAACAGCCTTCTATATTTTCGTAGCAGCTACTCAAAGATATGGCTACGGCAAAAAGTAGGAGTATCTTTTTGAGGCAAAAAATTGGATGATAGATAATAGAATACACGGAATAGTAATAATTATATTTGCTACCGTACACTTTTTTGAAAACGGAACTTTAGACTTTTGAAGTTTAAGAGCATGTTTTGAGCGTTCCTCTTTAACTTGAAATCAAGCTTCAAAAGTCTTCGACCGGATTTTAGTAAAAGTGTATGGTAATGAATAGTTAGAAAGTATTTTTCTAATGACATAAAGTTTCGCCGAAATTTATGTCCCAAAAAAGAATAGGAGAAAATAAACTAAAAATATTAATTTTGAATCTTTGACAATTTTTGCAAAATGCGAACATTAGACTTTTGAAGTTTAAGCCAGAAAGCTCTGTTTTTAATACTTTCAGTTCCAAAACTTCAAAAGTCTTACCTAGGGAATTTGAGAAATTGCAAAAATTGTCAAAGAGCCTTAATTTTATAGAGGTACTATAGTATCAAAGATAGCAAACTTAGAGTATAATGTTGGTGTGGCATGATCCTGATGTAGGATGTACGATACTTTGGAAAAGACTTTGCAGTGTCGTAAAAAAATGATAAAAAAATGAGTGGATTTCAAGCTTATAAATTTAGAAGCATAGATCGCTTGCTAACGTCCGAAGAACAAGACGAAATCAGTTCTTGGTCGAGTCGAACAAGAGCCACTGCTAATGGTGCTACTTTCACTTATTCTTATGGCAGTTTTCCCAAAAATAAAGCAAAAGTACTCAAAGAATACTTCGATTTATTGCTTTATTTCGACAATTGGGGAACACACCAATTGATGCTGAAATTTCCGATTGACTTAGTGGATTATGAAGCGATGCAAGCCTATGATATCAATGCCGATCATGCTTACACGACACATCTAGCAGTATCCAAAACGGCTAGTCATGCCATCGTAGATTTTTATTGGGCAGAAGAAGAAGATGGCTATTGGGCAGAAGAAGATGATTTTGAAGTCTCAGATTTTATTAGCATTCGAGAAGCAATCTTGAAGGGGAATTATAGTGCATTGTACTTATTTTGGCTCAAACTAGCGGAGTTTAAAGCGAATTGGGAAAAAGAAAAAGGAAATCCAAAGACACCACCAGTGCCACCCAAATTAAGATATGCTGGTGCTTCCATGCAGCCTTTTATTGAGTTGTTAAAGATTGATAAGGACTTGATTGCTGCGGCAAAAACGGCTAGTAAATCGGTAGCAAACAAAGAAGCCAAAAAAGATTACAAAGCTTTAATCCAACAGCTTTCAGAAGTGGAGAAAGAGGATTATTTGTGGCAGTTGCTGCAAGGTGAATTGCGGCTAGAAATAAAATTGAAAAAGCATTTGGATAGCTTCGTATCTACTCCGCAGCAAGATACAGCTAGTATTTCTTTGGCTGAAATCAAAGCGCAGCAAGCCAAAGAGCAAATAAATCGAGAGGCTGCTGAACAACGGGCTGCTGAAAAAGCGCATCGCCAAAAGATGGAAAAAATGGCGAAAGAACGCGATATGCACTGGAAGAGCGTTTTTTTCAATTTAGATCGTAAATCAGGGAAATCTTACGATATAGCGACCGCTACTTTAGTCGATTTAAAGGCACTTTCGCACTATGAAAATCAAGAAGCTACTTTTCAAGCAAAGATGCAGCAGATCAAAAAAGATTACGGACGTTCGGGGGCTTTGCTAAACCGATTTAGAAAGGCGAAGTTGTAGGATGCGAGGAGATTTCCATTCCTTGATAAATTGCGCCATTAATCGTATCTACTCTTGCCCCGGTGACACTACCCATGCAATTCGGAATACTTTCTATTCGCATCACCCCCATTAATGCAATCATCGCAGCTTCTTTAAACCCAATGAGGATTTCATCAGGTAAATGAACATTCACGCGCAATTCCCCTAGTTCTCTTCGAAGCAATTGCATCAAGAAATCATTGTAGCCGCCGCCACCCGTCACCAGTAATTCATAGGTAGATTTGTGTAATTGCTCGTGCTGTAGGATGTTCTTCACAGATTTCGCTACTTGATGAGCAATATGTGCACAAGCCGTATGTAAACGATCTTCTAATGTCTCTTCTTTATCTTTAAACAATGGAATTAATTTATTTTTAACCCATTGGTTATCAAGTGTCTTTGGATAATTTTCTTGCAAAAAACTCAAATGATTGCAAGCATTAAAAAGTCTTGTAATCAACGCTCCTTTTGCTGCTAATTTCCCCTGATTGTCGTATTCTAATCCAATTTCTTCGACTATCGCATTTAGGATTTGATTGGCGCCAGAAATATCAAAAGCAATGTATTTTCCATTTACTTGAGCCGTTATATTAGCGATGCCACCTAGATTTAAACAAAAATCATAATCGCTAAAAAAGTATTTATCAGCAATAGAAGCAATCGGCGCACCTTGCCCGCCTTGCGCCACGTCTTGTGTCCTAAAATCACAAACAACGGGATAGCCCGTCACAGCGGATAGTGCTGCGCCCTCACCAATTTGAGTGGTGAATTGCTCTTCTGGAAAATGAAAGATAGTATGTCCATGAGCAGCTATAAAATCAGGCTCAAATTGATGCCTCTTGAGAAATGAATTAACCAATGCTCCGATGTAGCGCGCATAATGTACGTGCGTTTTTGCAAAAGTTCTAGCATCTGCGTGAATAAGCTGGATCAAACGACTTTTCCATTCTTCGCTGTAAGGAAGCGTGGCTGCCTGCTCAATTTTCCAATCTAAGAGTTTAAAGGTCTTGCCTGCTGCTAGTTCAAATCGGCAAGGAGCAACGTCCAAACCGTCTAGTGAACTGCCAGACATAAGCCCTAAGGTACGATATGTACGTTTTTTCATATAGTTAAATTATTGTGCGTTTTTTCAAAAAATACCCTTTTTGTGTATCTTAAAATTCATTCGCTCGTTGGAGATATTCAAACTATTATCATTTTCCCTTCATTACTGCACTATTCAAAGGGCTTACTTTAAGGCATGAATGTTACATTTCGGTGAAATATATTAAAAAATAATATAATTTGATTTATTTAGCATTTGCTAAGATATTGTGCTAATTTTACAAATTGTTTTAGTAACCTGCTAGATACTTTTCCAGCCGATTTAATCTTCAATTATGCATTTTGAATGTCCTAATATTCAAATGTCTATCCCGTCTATATTAGATTTTCTAGCAATAAAAAAAACCTCGCCAATCAAGAAATGAAATGGCTTAGGTCTTTGACTCTTTCAGAAGGAAGTACGAATATCCTTTTCTGATCTTCCAGAGCATCTGATTTTTTAGTCAAAGGCAATATCACAAGGCGTGCAAACAGCAAAAGTTGTGATAATTTTCTTTTTCAAGACTACGCGTTACTGATTTATGGTTCAATCTTGCTTTAAATCTATACAATAATTGAAACCTTTGTTCTTTCAAAACATTAAAAAGGTCATGCAAATACTACGTGAGCTCGTACATATCGTCAACAAAAATAAAGTCAGATCCATAGAAGTAATTGGAAATTCTAGGGAAAATAAGTCTATGGTGATGGACTTTTATAATTGTATTGCAGAAGAACGCCTCACTTCGGATGAAGCGGCAGCACAACATTTTTATGGTACAGATGCCAACAACCACAGCTATAAAAAACTCAAAAATCGACTGAAGAATCGCCTAATCAATACTGTTTTTTTCATTGATGTCAAGCAGCCTTCTTACAATCAACGGCAAAGGGCTTATTATGAATGCTACAAAGATTGGGCGGCGGTGAAAATCTTAACAGGCAAACACGCTCGACTTTCTGCGGTGAGTATTTCTCACAAGATTTTAAAGCAAGCCAAAAAATACGAATTTTCCGAATTGGTATTGGATGTGGCTCGCTTTCTTCGATTGCACTACGGCACAAGAGAAGGAAATATCAAGAAATATGAGTTCTACAATGATTTATTTGAGGAGTACGAACAAACTTGGGCGAAAGAAAACTTGTCCGAGTACCTCTATGTCGAACTAGTCACGCGCTATGTCAATAGCAAAGCCACTCAAGGAGAGATACACAACAAAGCAAAAGAGGCTTTTGCTCAGTTAGAAGATATATTAGGTCAATACGAAAGTTATCGGCTACAGTTTTGTGCTTTTTTGATCAAAAATTTGATTTACGTAAGCATCAATGATTACGAAAACACGGTAAAGGTTTGTGATGAAGCAATTCAAGTATTCAAACAAAAAGAATATATTGCTAGCGTTCCTATTCAGATTTTTCTCCACCAACAGCTCATTAGTTTCACACAACTCAAGCAATTCGACCGAGGGAAAATGGTAGCAGAAGAATGCATTGCGTTGCTCGAAGAAGGCTCTTTCAATTGGTTTAAACATCAAGAACTCTACTTTACGTTGTCTATGCACACAGGGCAATATCAGCAAGCTTACCAAATCTTCAACACCGCAGTTAAGCATAGACGTTTCCAATTTTTGCATCCACATTTGCAGGAAATGTGGAAAATATACGAAGGTTTTCTGCACTATCTGGTCGCTGTAGAAAGAATTGAACCCGATGGAAACGACAAGCGATTTCGACGATTTCGTGCTGGTAAATTCTTTAACGAAACACCTATCTTCTCTAAAGACAAACGCGGTATGAATATTCCAATATTGGTGATCCAAATTCTCTTCATGATTCTGCAAAAAAAATACGATCAAGCCATAGATCGCATTGAAGCCATCGAAAAATATTGTTCACGCTATCTTCGCAAAGATGATACTTTCAGAAGCAATTGTTTCATAAAAATGCTGTTGCAAATTCCTATTTCGGGTTTTCATAGGGCAGCAGTAGTACGCAGATCAGAAAAATACTTGAAAAGGCTCAATTCTAAATCCATTGATATTGCAAATCAAGCCTCAGAAATTGAGATCATTCCATACGAAGAATTGTGGTCGTTTGCACTGGATTCTCTTCACAACGAATTTCACAAATCAAAGAGAAAAGTAAGCTTGGTAGGTAGTCGCTAGAAAAACGCAAGTGGCAAATAAAGTATTGAAAACGACCAATTGCTCAATTGAATCGTATAATTAAAGTGGCTTCTAAAACAAATTGGCGTCATAAGCTTTCTTAATGAGGAAATGTTAAATTAACGAAACATACCGTGTATAAGTGTGCGCTTCCTATTTGATGATTTGGTAAAATTTTGATTGTCAGATCATTTGGTTATGAACTGCTCAAGTATGCCTTTCGTTAGTCTTCTCTCAATACAAAAAATCCTATCAATTGAAATGAATACGCAACGATTTTTTCTTTTTCTAAGCACGATCTGCCTCGCTTTTTCTTGTGATAGCAATAAGGACTATCCATTCTCAAAAGCAACTGTGGCTCAAGAGGTTGCGATCATTGAGGCGAATAAAGACTTCAATGATTACTGGTATGCAGGAAAAGCAGAAGTGAGCAGCTACGAACTCAAACAGGCGCGATATGGCGAAATTCACGATGGAGACGCCGTTTTGATCTTTGTGACAGAGCCTTTCTCTTTGAGCAAGCAAGTCAAACTAGACTATCCCGAAAATGCGGGCAAAGACAAAGTATCGGTTTTAAAACTTAATCATGTCCGCAAATTCAATACGGGCATCTACGATTACTCCGTGATGACGTCTCTTTTCACGCCCGTTGATTACCAAAACCATCCATACACCCTCAAATCAACGACGACTTCTCAAGAGTGGTGTGGACATAGTTTCACGCAGCTCAATTTGGACGGTAACAACTACCGCTTTAAGCAGTTTTCTTACTTTGAGGCAGAAAGCGATGAAGAGAAAAAAATAGATGCCGCGCTCTTTGAAGCAGAATTGATGACGCGCATTCGACTTAATAAAGGCAATCTTCCCACGGGTGAGCTAACATTAATTCCTTCGACCATACATGCTCGTTTTGCGCACCAAGATTTGCGCCCTTCCAAAGCGCAAATCAGCAAAACCCAATCGGAATCCAAAACAACCTACACTATAGAATATTTTCATCAAACTAGGACGATTACAATAGAAGTAGAACAAGCATTTCCGTACAAGATTTTGGCTTGGTCAGAAAATAATGGGGATGGTTTATTGACCACAGCGCGTCTGAAAAAGAGCTTGCATACACCCTATTGGTCTCAAAATGATAAGGCTAATGAGGGTATGAGAATGGTTTTAGAATTGGTGAAATAGAGCAGTGAATTTATATTTGATTCGGGACAGATAAAGTGTAGCAATCATTTCTTGCTATTTGTTTTGATAACTGATGTTACGCAAAACACGCCAATCTCAGAGATTAGCGAATAATATAGACTAAGGTACTACTTGCGTAATATGAGTTGATAATTTGTTTACTTGTGATATGGTAAGTAAGCCCTTGCCATATTACCAATTCATCGAATCACCAAAAACGAATGCACTTTTTCACTCCACATGTACTTAGAAGCTGTTTGAATTTAATACTTCGATTTTGTTATGCCCCTTTTTTCACCACTCATCGTTAGCAAAATACTCATCAGCCAGAGGCAGACAAGTTTTAGCTATGGCTAAACTCCGTTTTTGCTGCCTCAATTGGTAAAAAAATGACCTATAACAATTCTCAAAAAATAAATCAAAA
>JBCCRX010000134.1:0-15371 GCA_039201015.1 Bacteroidota bacterium
ACCCAAATTTTTAGGAATTATCGCGAACTAATACAAGGCGCGAAGAGGGAAGATAGCCCGTGTTACCTGACCGATGAGCAAGGCAGTAGTAGTTTGGGAGAAAATTAAAAATGGGTAGGTTATTTTTTACATGTTCCCTTACAGTGTACTGAGTAAGGGACAAGAAATAAGTTCCTCATATTGACCGAAATACAAAAATAAATTGTAAGACTTTTGGCCTACAGCAATTCTAGTTCCATTCTGTTCCAAACATGCTCTAATAAATTGTAAGTTTGCGGTTCGTCATTCAAACCGGCAGGCTTATGATTCGATACTACAAACGACAAGATCGGCAACTGCAAGAAATAGAAACGCTGGAGTCCTCCTGCTGGGTGAATATTGCACCACCTTTTAGTCAAGAAGAACTGGAAGAAGTGGCAGTACAATTCGATATGCCACTCGATTTTCTAACTGATTCATTGGATATAGACGAACGCTCTCGCTACGAAAGAGAAGAAGATGTCCGCCTTATTGTCATCAATACGCCTATTGAAAATAAAAATATCACCGAAAACGATGCTTTATTCATCACCATTCCAATCGGAATCGTACTGACCGACGATCACATCATCACCATTTCTTCTCAAAAAAATCAAGTCTTACAGAAATTCTTGGACGGCAAAGTAAAGCGATTCGATTCTAGCAATCATCGTATGTTCGTCTTGCAAATTTTTGAGCAAACCGTTTACGGCTATCTCACTTGCCTGAAGCTCTTGAACATGCAGCGAAATATGATAGAACGAGAGTTGTATAGCTCCAGCAAAAACAAAGAACTAAAAGCCTTATTGGGCTTAGAAAAAAGTTTGGTTTACTTTGTAAGCTCTTTGAGTGCCAACGAACTCCTGAAAATGAAAATCAAGCGCACCAATTTCTTACGCATACAAGAAGACGAGGAACTCACCGATCTATTTGAAGATATTATCATTGACAATAGCCAAGCCTTGGACATGGCAAACGTTTATACCAACATCCTCAATGGTACTATGGATGCTTATAGTTCTATCATTTCCAACAACTTAAATGTAGATGTACGCCGCCTAACATTGGTGACTATTGTGTTGAGTGTACCAACATTCATCGCTAGTTTTTTTGGTATGAACATCCAATTACCCTTCGAAGACGATTCATTTGCCGTGGTCTATGTCTCTGTTTTTGCAATTATTTTGAGTGCTATTGTGGCTTGGTATTTTCAACGAAATCGCCCTTCCTAAGAAATTTTCAAAAGATTCAGGAAAAGGTAAATATTTTTCCACAGCCAGTTATCCACATTGTGGAAAAGATTAATGTAATTATAATTATTTGGTAATGAGTAATTTGTAGAAGTTATACACATTTTGTTAATAACTTTTTCACATCGCCTCTTTTTTATCTTCTATTTTAGTTGCTGTGTTTTGAGAGAACTTTGCGAAAACGACAAAAAAAGTTGAAGCTAGAAATAGGGTCTTAAAATTGGTAATACGGGCTCAAAGTCATAATTACTAACTCAAATAAAGGCTTCCCCAATATTTTGCGTCCAAGCATATAGAAATCACTACATCTTTGTTGGCATCTAAATAGAACATCGAATGACTTTCAATCGAATGGCGAATTGATTGTCTGTTTGGTTCTGCATCTTTTGGAAAAATTCAAAGGTTCAAAGCATCATTTTCAGTGGAAAATGAAGAATGAATTTGACACCTTAACACTAAGTCTAACTTCCATCTAAAACACTGTAAAATCCTGTATTTCAGGATGCAATGAATAAATTTTTCAAACATTTTAAAACCGACCACTTAATTATGGACATTGTAACACAGCATACCCAAACGGAAGCGGTAGAGCAGCGAAGTGACACTAAGGTTCGAATTTACACCTATCAGGAAGCCTTGAAAGCTTCTATTGAATATTTCAAAGGAGATGAACTAGCCGCCAGCGTTTGGGTCAATAAATACGCACTAAAAGATTCGCAAGGCAATATTTACGAATCGACACCCGACGATATGCACCGCCGTATTGCAAAGGAAATTGCAAGGGTAGAAAAGAAGTATATTGACCCTATGAGCGAAAAAGAAATTTATAAACTGCTGAAAAACTTCAATTATATTGTGCCACAGGGCAGTCCAATGGCGGGCATCGGCAATCGTCATCAGATTTCTTCGCTGTCCAATTGTTTTGTGATCGGAAATGGGGCGGATTCTTATGCTGGTATTATTCGCTTGGACGAAGAGCAAGCTCAACTGATGAAGCGGCGTGGCGGTGTAGGACATGATCTTTCCCACATCCGTCCGAAAGGTAGTCCTGTGATGAATAGTGCCCTATCTTCAACGGGCATAGTGCCTTTCATGGAACGTTATTCCAATTGCACGCGCGAAGTGGCACAAGACGGTCGTCGAGGCGCATTGATGCTCACCATTTCCAGTCGTCATCCCGACGCAGAGGACTTCATTGATGCCAAATTGGAAGCTGGGAAAGTGACGGGCGCAAATGTTTCCGTGAAAGTGGACGATGCTTTTATGCAAGCAGCGATAAATAGTACACCTTATACACAACAGTTCCCAGTTGATGCCGAAAATCCTAAAATAAAGAAAGAAGCAGACGCCAATCGTCTTTGGAATAAAATTATTTACAATGCTTGGAAATCAGCAGAGCCAGGCGTATTGTATTGGGATACCGTAAAAAAAGAAGCGATTCCAGACTGCTATGAAGATTTGGGTTTTGGGACGGTTTCTACGAATCCGTGTTTGACCGCAGAAACCTTGATTGCGGTGGCAGACGGACGGCATCATGTGAGCATAGGAGCGTTGGCGAAAGCAGGAAAGGATGTACCCGTTTATTGCTTGGATAAAAATGGAAAAGTCGTCGTGAAAACCATGCGAAATCCTCGTCTAACGGGACGTAGAAAGAAAATTTTCAAGCTCACCTTAGAAGACGGATTGAGTATTCGAGCTACAGAAAATCACAAATTCCGCTTGAAAAATGGAACATACAAAGAACTGAAAAATCTGAAATCAGGAGATAGTCTAATGATTTTGTCTAAGTTTCAAGCGCCTATCGTTAAAGAGCAAGGAAAGACAAAAAATGACTATTGGTGGCTCAATGCAGGACAATTTCAAGGCAACAAATCTGAGCATCGCTTAATCGCTGAGTTTTTCTACGATCGGGTTATTCGTAGAGGGGAAGTGGTACATCATAGGGATCGTGATAGCCTAAATAATGCGCCTGCTAATTTAGAAATCATGTCTGCTCAAGCACATAATCATTTGCACAGTAAAGAGATGCTAGGGCAGAATAATCCTATCTTTAAAATTAAAGCTGATCCAGCAAAATTTGAAGCATACAGTGCAAAAATGTCAGAAGCTACTTCTGGTCTAAAAAATGGCAATGCACTACAAGTGTCAAATGAGGAAATTCTGGCGAAGGCAATTGAGTTGACAGATCATTTGGGTAGGCGTTTTTCTAGGAAAGAATGGATCGCTTTTGCAGATAAAAACAATTTGCCAAAGAGCTTTTCTACTTTCCGACAAGACCAATTTGATTCTGTAAAGGAACTTTCTGTGCTAGCAGCAGAGGCATTAGATTTGAAGTATATTCATGTTGATCCTAGATTGGCGCGTACTTGGATTTCAGCTAAAGCACAAGGCTACAATGCACGCATTGAAGTTAATAAGGTCATGGTTGAAAAAACCTGCGAGAAATGTGGTAAGCTATTTTGGACCGACTATCAAAGAAGGGAAACAGCTTACTGTTCCTTTGCTTGTGTAAATGAAAATTTGAATAGCAATCAAGAGATTCGCGGAAAACGCATTACTGCTGTGAATGCTGCTTACGAAGAGAAAGGAGTAGCTACAAAAACAAAACAACTAGACGTTTTCACCAAACTCCGCTACGAATTGGGTAGAGAACCATTAATGAAAGAATGGGAAACAGCCTGTAAAGCATCAGGCGTTGCTTACCGCCTAAAAACAAAACATGGCTTCCCTTCTTGGAATGCTTTAAAAGAAAAAGCGCAATTCCATAATCATAGAGTTGCTTCCATTGAATTTGACGGCTACGAAGATGTTTATTCAGGTACGGTAGATGAACACCACAATTATTTCTCTGGCGGCTGGAAAACCAGTACGAAATCGGGTAAAGATAAATATCTGTATATCAATCAGTTGAATTGTGGAGAAATTCCACTTTCTCCATACGATTCCTGTCGTTTATTAGCAATAAACCTATTCAGCTACGTAGAAAATCCATTTACAGACAAAGCGACTTTCAATTTCGAGAAATTTGGACAGCACGTACAGTATGCACAGCGCATCATGGACGACATTATTGATCTGGAAATTGAGAAAATTGATCTGATCTTAGATAAAGTCAATCGCGATCCAGAGATTGAAGAGATTCGGAGAGTGGAGCGTCGTTTGTGGGAAAAAATCCGCAAAGCTTGTACACAAGGGCGCAGAACGGGCGTCGGCATTACCGCAGAGGGTGATATGCTCGCGGGCATGGGCTTGCAATACGGCAGCGACGAAGCCATTGATTTCTCTGTGAAAGTTCACCAAACTTTAGCACTGAACGCCTATCGTTCTTCAGTAGAGATGGCGAAAAATCGGGGTGCATTTCCGATCTATGATGCTGCGCGAGAAGAAAACAACCCCATGATTCAGCGCATCAAAGAAGCCGATCCTGAACTGTATTACGATATGACCGAGCATGGCAGACGCAATATCGCGCTATTGACCATTGCTCCGACGGGAACAACTAGTTTGATGACGCAAACCAGTTCGGGCATCGAACCCGTTTTCATGGTGTCCTACAAACGTCGGCGTAAAGTGAATCCGAACGACAAAGATGTGACTGTGAGCTTCGTGGATGAAGTGGGCGATAGCTGGGAAGAATACCACGTTTTCCACCACAAATTCACTGATTGGTTGAAAGCCAATGGACACGACATGGAAGCGGTGAAAAAAATGGAAGATGCGGAACTGCAAAGCTTAATTGCGCAATCACCCTACCACAACGCCACCGCCAATGATGTCGATTGGGTGCAAAAAGTACGGATGCAAGGTGCGATTCAGAAGTGGGTGGATCATTCGATCAGTGTGACGGTCAATATACCCGAAGATACCTCCGTAGAAATGGTGCGCAAGATTTACGAAACGGCTTGGGAAGTGGGTTGCAAAGGTTGTACGATCTATCGCGATGGCTCTCGTTCGGGCGTTTTGATTGCGGACACGAAGAAAGAGGAAAAACCAGCGGACGAAGCGCACTTTGAAGAAACCTTCGCGCCCAAGCGTCCGAAGAAGCTAGAATCCGCAGTGGTGCGCTTCCGCAACAATGACGAAGATTGGTTGGCAGTCGTCGGATTAATGGAAGGCAAGCCATACGAAATTTTCACGGGCAGAGCGGTGGACACTTTCCGTTTGCCCGACTACGTGGAAGCGGGTTGGGTCATCAAAGCCGAAGACGATGACGGCAATCGCCGCTACGACTTCCAGTTCCAAGACAAAGAAGGCTATCGCACGACCATAGAAGGGCTGTCGCGTTCTTTCCAAAAAGAATATTGGAACTACGCCAAATTGATTTCAGGCATCTTGCGTCATGGTATGCCCTTGCACTATGTCGTAGAATTGATTTCGGGCTTGAATGTAGAAGAAGAACACATCAGCACTTGGAAAAATGGCGTCGCGCGCGCCCTCAAACAATTCATAGCCGATGGCACGAAAGCCGTTAAAAGCATTTGTGATAATTGTGGTGCAGAAGACAGTTTGGTCTATCAAGAAGGTTGTTTGACTTGTACAAGTTGTGGGTATTCTAAGTGTGGGTAGAGAGAGGAATGAGAGATTGAGAGGAATGAGAGGAGAGGAGAATTTGAGAGAAATGAGAATTTGAGAGCGTGAGAGGAATGCTTGTTTGAGCGGTCAGAAGCTGGACAGTTTGTTTGGCTTCTGACTTGCTGTATGTTGGCGTGAACCAGATGTTTCCTATTTTTGTATAGAACAAAGTATGATGCTTAATAAGAGAAACTTTAGTCCTATAACATAATCTACTTGTCATGAAGGGAATTCACTTTGTAACAGATGCCCAAAATAAAAAGATAGCTGTTCAGATAGATTTGCAGCGGTATAGCAGCATTTGGGAAGATTTCTATGATCGTTTGTTAGTAGAAAGTCGAAAAAATGAGGAGACAAGCACGCTAGGGGAGTTTTTAGAGGAGTTGAAAGCAGAAAATTTGCTGGATAATGAAGTATGAAGTTATCCTTAGGAAATCTGCAAAAAAAAGAAATCAGGCAACTGCCAAAGCACAGCATTGGTAGAGTCATTGCTAAAATAAAACTGCTAGAAGACGATGCTTATCCGAACCGAGCGATAAAAATTGTAGGTACTATCAATACTTGGAGAATCAGAGTTGGCAATTATCGAATTGTTTATGATATATATGAAGACCGTTTAATCGTTGAAGTAATAGCAGTCAGACATCGAAAAGATGCTTACAGCTGAGTAAGCTCTTCTTGACAGCCTTCTATCAGGTGTTTTATTTTTCCATCTAGAACTAATATTCAAAATCTTATGAGAGGTTTAAATTATGTAGTTGGGCAAAATGGTGAACATATTGCTATTCAGATTAATCTGAAAGATCATGATGAGCAGCTATCTGAATATGTTGAAGATTTGTTGGATTTGTTGGAGGTGGAAGCTCGGAAAGAAGATGAGAGTATTTCTTGGAAAAAGGCAAAAGAAGAGTTAAAGCAAAAAGGTTTGATATAATGACCTACGAAGTTATTATCAAAAAGAAGGCACTGAAAGAGATAGAACGTTTACCTAAAGTCTATGTTTCAAAAGTGCGCGACTCAATAGATCAACTTGAAGAAAATCCTTATCCAAGTGGTTGTAGAAAGTTAGTCGGTAGTGAAAATAGTTATCGAATTAGAGTCGGCGATTACAGGATTATTTATGACGTTTTTGATGCAGAATTGGTTGTCAAAGTAGTCCGAGTAAGACATAGAAAGAATGTGTATGATTAAATTAATCCCTCTATATATATTTGCATATTTAATGTTAGGTACTTTTGATTTCTTATAAAATTAGAACGATTATGACTGCAAATCTTGAATCAAGGAAGTTGAACATCATCGAGCATTTAGCAGAAGTAGATGATGAAAGTATTGTTCAGCAAATTGAAAATATACTTCATCCGAGCGTAGATTTTTGGGATCAGCTTTTTATTGTAGAAAAGGAAAGTATCCAAAAAGGTATTGCTCAACTGGACAAAGGCGAACGTGTCACTTATACGGCATATCGACAAAAATATCAGTAGATGAAAATTGGATGAGCATATGGTATCTGGGTTGCAAAACCAGACAATCGTGAAATTTACAGTTGGTACAAACTCAAAATATCAAGTAATTACTTTTGGCACTACATTTTTTCTCTTGTTGTATCTAATGATTCTCTTATCGGAGGTAATTAATGGACAGTTCAACATCATAGCAGATGCTAACACTTGCTTGTCGTGGTTTTCGAAATTATATTTAGGTTCTATATCCTTTATAGATATAAAGGCTTCCAAAACTTCCCTTTCGAAGGGCTTCACTTCCATATTCGGGCTATTAATAATTCTATAAAAAACTTCTATTTTTATTTTTTCGGCAGCTTCTTCTGTTACGAAAAACTTTTTAAAAACTTCAATGAAGATTATAGAAGGAAAAATAAGAATTGCACTGCTTGTATCATTGAATGCTTTGTCTATTATATCCAGTGCTTCTTCTGATATCTGAGGTGATCCTCCAAATATTTCATCAAAATACGAAATTAGAGCAGTTGTATCTACAACATATTTTTCATTCATACAAGGAATATTGACACTCTTCAATAATATCTTGATAGCTCTTTTCAAGAGGTAAGTCTCCCATATAAAGTTTCTTTATGAAAGAATAATCTATTTCCTGTATCTGGAAATAGATACGCTCTTGAAGATTATATACTTGATCTAATATACTTTCTAATTCTACTTCTTTCTTCAAAAGTCTTTCAAGAATGATTGACAAGATGTAATTAACACCGACTAGCTCAGTTTCCCATGTCTCAGACTGTGATAGTAATTGTTTAATAAGTTCTTCATCTATATCATCGTTGTAAATCTTGTTAAGATTATTTATATGATAATCAATAAAATATTCGTATTCCGCTATTCTGAGACAGTGCATGTTTATTGGGGTTCGCTAGATTTATCAAATAAGTTAGTAGCATCCTCGTTAGCAATTTCACTGAGATTTGGCATTTCTATCTGTTTACTCTCTCCATACATTTCTTCGAAGAAATTATCATCAATTAGGGTTACATTATTTTCTGACGCCTTATCTAATAGTTGGTTAGCTTTCTCAAGTATTTTTGCTGCATTTAATTCTGCTGTTTCACTTATTAAAGAAATAGCAGATTCAGTAAATGGATAAATTTCTGATTCTAGGGCAGTATGATCAATTCTATATTCAGCTAAATACTTTTTTATCAGCAACTTTGCATGTTCATGTGTAAGCTTATTAAAGTAAATAATATGCTTTGCTTTATGGTTTTCAGGAGATAAAGGGCTACGCTGTTCCATACCTGAATCACTCCAAGCCTTATCAATTAACCTTGGAACACCTGCATGAAGAACCAACAGAAAATTATAAAATCCTATTTTAGCATTTTGGGAAATCCCATCAAGTAAATTAGTCCTAAGTTCTAAGCTAAATTCTCTTTTTTGTCTATCACTTTGAAAATCAGGTATTCTTTCAAAGTCATCAATTATTATATATGCACCGTTGAATCCACTAGCTAAGAAAAAGTTAACTAAATCATTGAATATGAAATTAATCCTAGACTTACCCTTTTTCAGAGTATTAAAGTAATAATCTTTGAAGGACTCGCTATTGGTTACTGAAATTAAATTAAATCTTCGCCTATCGTTGATTAATGGAAACTCTTTAGATATTGAGAGCAATTCGTCCTTTTTTAAAATTTGTTGTGTGATTTTAGCAATTGGAATATTATTTTCTTTCAGCCAGTTTAAATCATTCAGCTTAGTGACCAAGTCTCTTTCATCCTCAAATATATCAAGACTGAAATTATCATTCGTATTAATTAATGCCTCTATTCTCAAACTAGCTAGGCAATACTCAATTAAACCATTTTCAAGAATTGCATCAAAGATTAAATCAACTAAACTGTAAAATGACTTTGTTCTCCCACTAGGTTCAGGGCTAAGATAAATACCGAAGCATTTATTTTTACCTTCAGAAAAATCAAGACAATGTTCACGATTTATTTGCTGAATTAGATTTAGAGCAAAAGCAGACTTACCATTTCCTCTGCCCAAATATGAATCATCTAAAAGATAACCTAATCTAATATGATTCGGATCACTTTGTGCCATTGACAAAAAGTTCTTAGTTACCTTCTCATACTCTACATCACGGATTCTATCCTCATATATTTCTCCATTATACCTTTTATCGTCAATATGCTTATTAACAACAGGAGTAGAAGGGAAAGGATTTTCTGTAAGATTATACCTCTCGAATCGCCCCTCCTGATTATGAGGAGTTATATCAGGTTTCCTTAGAATATTCATTGTAAGTTATCTTTTAGACCAAAGCAATTTCGTTGGATAAATAGAAAGAGAAGATATGTCAAAAAATGTATACTACCATTTTTTCAGATTAATGAAAAAAAGAATTATCTTGCGGCAGATATGATTAGTAGTTTATGGCAATTATATTTTTATACTTCCCATTTACTAGAACAGGTTCTCTCTTCATATATATAGCATTTGTTTCATGTGGTAATCTATCTGCTTCTAAAGAAATCTTAATTTTTAGAAGATTAGGGTTTTTAAAACTCATTAGATATGTCTTCTCTAGAAATTCGTCAAACATGTAATTAGCAATTTTAAGTTTATAGCATACTTTTTCTCTCAAGTCTGCTAATCTGATAAAGTGAGTTCTTTTTATTGCTCTCATGTCGTAGTAAGAATCTACTAGAGCTTTTACAAATGATTCTTGAGTTTTTCCAATCTGATTATCATTATCAGTAATTTCCCACTTTGGAGAATGCCGATAAAGGCTTTCGCCATCAGAATATTTCATAACGACTTTGAAGTCTCGATGACTAATTCCGTTCCCCATTATAGATGTAGGGTAAACTATTCTTCCATCAAAGCCTGGATAGAAGTCAGAAGTATGTATTAAACCCAATTGCTTGCCTCTTTCTACCCACACGTTGAATGTGGCAAATGAATATTTAAATCCATAGATTTTCTTCAGAAAAAAATCAATCCAATATTTCCTAAACTTAGTAACAATGGCATTATACTTGGATAAGTCAAAATAGTCATTATTTGTAGAAGTAATATATTTCTCACTTACTAGAATTCTAAGAAGAGTGTCTCTGTGTCCTGACAAGTCAATTTCTTTATGTAGATTTTTTCTTAAGTCATCTTCAAGTCTCATTGTTAATTTCTGTGAATACTCGAGTATATGATAGTTTCTACTCATTTTAGATTTTTCAAACCCTAGCTTTCTAGGAGAATAGACAGGAAATATCAAAAGTCCATTCTTAGGTTTATTAAGTTCATAGCATTTAGATATTAGTTTTCTTATTACCCATGATTTACCCTCCATAAATTGGAATATGAAGTTATTAAATAATAATTTCCCTTTATTGTTATAAATTTCCAGTGCTTCTTCGCCTCTTTCAGTTAAAGAAATATGGTTATTATTAGTTACTATTAGTTTATAATTAGATGATTCGACTATAACTCTTTGAAAGGTATATTCATAGTTATTTTGTCTTCTTGGAGTCATAGTTTCTTCGTCAACAGTTAGCTTTTTATACTTGGAATCGCCGAGATTAAATTGTCTTTTTAGTTCTTTGAAAGAATTGAATATTTGTTCTCTATTATTCCCCTTTCGTACGCTGACCAATAGAATATAAAAATACTCAAAAAAATAAAATTTCTTTCCTACTTGAAGAGATGTATTGTCAATAACCACAGTTGAGAATTTTGAAAAAGAAAAATGGCAATACGTGTATAAACAAATCTGATTAAAATCAGTTGATAGCTCATATCAATTAAAACACAAAAACTAACCTCTCCTTAAAAATAACTTGTTTATAACACAATAGATACACCCCTGCTCGTCCACCACATCCACAATAAAAACACACTACTCACAACAACGTCCTGCGTTGTTTGCGGATAAAAGTACCCTGTTCGCGCAACATGTTCGTCAAGTTGTATCTCAACCGAAACGCTCTATTACTTTCGTCTGTGATGAGTAACATAATCCTGTTGATGAATGCTAAATATGCTCGTCATAGATGAAAAAAATAGCACATTTCGCATCAGCTTAAGGCAGAGAACTTGCAAATGCTCACAAACGGGGGTTATGTTATTTAGACTTCCAAATTTATTTATTAGCCAATACAGACATCAGCATAGAACTCAATTTTGAACGAAACTATTTTTAAACTTGTTTCAATCTAAACAGTTGTATGCCAACGTTTTTTACTGTTTCGGGAGTCAAAATTCAATTATTTTTCAAAGATCATGCGCCACCTCATTTTCATACTGAAATATCAGAATATAAGGCACTCATAAGAATTGTAGATGGTGAAATTATGGAAGGGAAATTGCCTAAAAATAAAAGGAAAGTGATTTTGGAATGGACAAAAGAGAACAAGGAAATACTAATGGAAATTTGGAATGATCTAAATGATTAGAAAATCAGAATAGATGAATAATACTACGATTCATATTTTGAAGATCAATGAAATTGCGGGTCACAAGGTGTATTGCCTTTTTAATAATGGTGAATATCGGGTTATTGATTTCAATCAATTATTGGATCATTGGCAACCGAAGCCAACAAATATACTTTATGAGCTGTATGATTCAGCACAGTTGAAACAAGTAATTGTTGAAAATTCTACTTTGACTTGGCCAAATATCAGGAAGACTATAAAACTATCTAGCGGAAAAGAAATGAAGGTTAAGCTAGACCTAGATCCTATTGTTTTGTATCAAAATAGTGAAATAGATACACAAAGAGATAGTGCTTTTCGATTGGGACAAGAATTGAAAAGAGCCAGAGAAGCTAAAGGGCTCACACAGGAGCAACTAGCTCAAAAAGTAGGTGTTTCAAGGTCTTCTGTCAGCAAAATTGAGAATAATAAATCTGGTATTGGTTACAAAACACTTCAAAAAATTGTAGAGATAGGACTCAATAAACGATTGGTCATAATGGATTGATTGCTACTCACCTACCACATCCACAAAATGCAATGCTTATAACAATAGCCCTGCTCGCCCAAGGCTGTTAAGTACTAAAAGTTTTGAAACTATGCTTGCAGGCTTTGTTTTGCTTGGCGGCTTATTGGTTTTGTTGATGGAGCGGTATTTATAAGCTTATTTGCTAGTCAGATCAATAGGAATGATTTGCTCGCTTTCATTTGCTTCGAGAATTGTCTTTTCAATTTGAGGCACTTTTGCTTTTAGCATTTTATAGCGATTATCACGAGTCATCAACACAATTAATTTGAAGTTGTATTTTTCCATATTTTGTTGAAACTCCAAATTCCGATCAGCCGTCATGAGTGCATCAATGTCATCATCTGCAATAGCTTCCAGTAACTCATGACCTTCTTTTGATTGCCAGCCTTTATCCATAGACTGTCAGTAGTTCAAAACGATCTGAGAAATCCTTTTTTAGAGGTACAGGTAGATTTTCATCCAACAAAATGATCTTCATGAGTTACAGGATTGAAAGCAAATGACTTACACAAAGAAACAAGGACAGTATCTGAGCTTCATCTATTATTACATCAAGCTGAATAAGCAAGCACCTGCCCATAGAGATTTTCAGTTGTACTTTGAAGCAAATCCTTCGAGCGTGAACGATATGCTCAAATTGCTAGAGCGGAAAGGATACATCCAACGGGAAGCAGGAAAAGCAAGAAGTATCAAGCTTTTGTTGGATAGAGCGGATTTACCAGATTTGGCATGAACTTACTATTTTCTCAAAGCACAACTGTTCACGCAACATGTTCGTCAGCTTGTTTTTCAACCGAAACGCTCCATTCTTTTCGTCTGTGACGAATACCACAATACTTATCGGCAAATGCTAGGTACGCTCGTCACGGACAGAGAAAATAGCACATCTCGCATCAGCCTAAGGCAGAGAACTTGCAAATGCGCACGAACGACTTTTGACTATACTACATTTGGAGTGAACTAGATGTTTCCTATTTTGTAGTAGAATAAAGGATAAGACTTAAGGGGAAAAAATCTCTATGTAGGAAGTTTTATACAATAGAAATTTCCAAAAAAAGTGTACAGAAGTGAAATTCAGGTTCTAGATGCCCTTGAGGCATCTACACGATAAAACTATGCTACTACAAACAACACAGCTTTGCAAATACTTCGATGGCGGCAAAGTGAAAGCATTAGAAGCCGTTTCTTGCCAATTAGCACCTTCCAAAAGTTACGCGATTGTAGGGGAAAGTGGTAGTGGCAAAACGACTCTGGCGCGACTGATTGCAGGTTTGGAGCGACCTGATCGAGGAAGCATTCATCTAGCTGGGCAATTGGTGGCTTCGGAAAATTATCACCTTTCTCCCGAAAAGCGAGCAGTAGGCTTAGTTTTTCAAGACTACGCGCTTTTTCCGCATCTGAGCGTGAAAGATAACATCAAATATGGCATTTCAAAACATTCCAATAAAAAGCAAAGAATCCAAGAAATGCTGGCTTTGGTGAATTTAAGCGGCTACGAAAATCGCTATCCACACGAACTTTCGGGCGGTCAGCAACAAAGAGTCGCTTTGGCGCGCGCCCTCGCTCCGCAACCTCGCCTTTTGATCCTCGACGAGCCTTTCAGCAATTTGGACAGCAGCCTGCGCATTCATTTGCGAACGGAACTATTTCATATCTTAGAGCAGACGGGTGTTTCTTCCTTATTTGTGACACACGATACCCAAGACGCACTAGCCGTAGCGGATGAAATTTTGATCCTAAAAGACGGTCAACTTTTGCAACAAGCTAGCCCACAACTGCTTTATCAAAAGCCCAACACGCCCTATGTCGCCCAACTTTTTGATCCGATCATTGCCCTTCCAAATAAACTCCTCCAAGCTTTCAATTTCTCTCCCCAACCTAACAAAACGTATTATCTTAGAACTTGTCATTTTGATATCAATTCCTCCACGAGATACAACAGTACTGCAAAGCTTAAGAAAAGTGTTTTCATGGGAACAAATTACGTGCATACTTTGGAGGTGAACGGCATGGAAGTATTAGTGAATCATGATAGGAAACTGGAAGAGGAGATAGTAATGTTGGGTTTTGAAGAACGAAAATTATTGATTTTTGATGTTTAGGTCATGATGCAAAAAGTGATTCTACTTTCATCAAGAATAATGTAAAAAATGCCTCCACCAGTCAAAAAGCTTTCACTGACACATCAATTGAAATAGAATTTAGTTATACCTTTATATTTGGAATTGATCTAAATAGAGAAAGGATGCTTTTTTGTTTAACTGCTAAGAATGTTTAGCTGTTTATTTATGAGCAAACAACAAGCAAGAGACTTATTTTAAAACCTTTATCAAGAAGAAAATTATGGCAGCAATAGACGACATTAAAGTGGGTCTGTTTTTTGGTTCGGATACAGGAACGACGGAAGCAATTACACGAGATTTTGTGGATGCCTGGGAATTGACGGAATTGGAAGTCATTGAGGCTTGTGATATGAAAGTGGAAGATTATTCGCGCTTCGAATTCATCATCATTGGTTTATCGACTTGGTATGACGGTGATCTGCAAAGTGATTTTGAGGATTTCTTTGAAGATTTTAAAACCATTGATTTTTCCAATAAAATTGTAGCGATGTATGGCTTGGGGGACCAATACGGTTACGACGAGTACTTTGTGGACGGCTTAGGGATTTTAGGAAAAGTGATTCTGGAAAACGGTGGAAAAATAATTGGACATTGGCCAATAGAAGGTTACGATTATTCAGAATCTAAAGGACAATTGAACGATACGCACTTCTATGGTTTGGCTTTGGATGAAGACAATCAAATGGAACTGACGCAAGATCGTTTGACAGCTTGGATGAAGCAAATCGAGCAAGAGTTGAAGGGCTGCTTAGAATTGGTGGGATAAAGGCTTTTTCTCGAATTAATTTAGGTTCTCTGAATTTTTTTGAGGAATTATCAAAATCGACCTAATTTCTTTTAGTGAAAAAAGTGCCAAAAAGGCGTTAAAAACAAAATACTGTATGAGCCAAAACAAGGAGCTAATCAGAGCTGAAGCTTGGCGCAGCCCG
>JBCCRX010000135.1:0-15288 GCA_039201015.1 Bacteroidota bacterium
ACTTATCCAGGCACACTGCCAGATGAGAACGTCAACGAAACGGTGGACTTTAGTTTTGAGCAAGAGGAAGACGAGCCAATTCTCGGCGCAATTGGTAACTATGTTTGGATAGATGAAAATTCAGACGGTTTCCAAGATGCAGGTGAGCCAGGCATACCAAATGTAGCAATGATTCTAAAGGATGAAAATGGCGATTCAATAGACACGACTTACACGGATAGTCAAGGTGGATATCTATTCCCGAACCTACCTGAAGGGGACTATTTTGTAGATGTAGATGAAACGACTTTACCAAATAGTGCATTGAGTCAGACCACTATCTTCACAAACGAAATAGATGCAGATGATGATGATATAGTTGAAGATGATGGTGATTTTGGTAACAAAAACCACATTGACAATGGTTATGCCATTACGCTTGATCCAGGCGAAGAGAATCTAACAGCGGACTTTGGTTACAACTACAATCCAACTGTAGATGTAAATGATCCAACAGATGCAATGGCTAGTCCACTAGCAGCACTCGGAGATCGAGTATGGATAGACAGCGATAGTGATGGTGCGCAAGACCTGAATGAGATCGGAGTGAGTGGAGTAGAAATCACGCTGACAGGTGCAGGACTAGATGGCGAATTTGGTACAGCAGACGACATTATGGATGTCACGACAACAGATGACAACGGCTACTATCTATTCGATGATCTAGTGCCAGGTGCGTATATGACTGAGGTGACGGATGACAATGGTGCAAGCCACGATATCTTGACGCCAAGTGACTATGAGCAAACGGGCGATCCTGATCATTTCGGCATCAGTGAAGCAGAGAATCCAGACGACAGCGTAGAAGACGATAATAAGCAGACCAAACCAATTGTTCTAGGACCAGGGGACGTTTATTTGAACTCTGATTACGGCTATGTACCAACGCCTACCAATATGGAATTGGGTTCTGTTGGAAATACCGTTTGGCTAGATGCAGATGCAGATGGCAACGCACCATCAGCCGTCAATGGCGATCCTGTGAACGGTAATGGTGGACAAAACGACAGTGATGAGCAGCCTATATCAGGTGTAAGTGTTACATTGATTAAAGACATTAATCAAAATGGTATTTGGGACGTAGGCGAGCCAATCATTGGAACAGATATCACCGATATGAATGGTCAATATCTCTTTGACGACCTTCCGTTGGATGATGGTGATGGCGATGCAGATTATATCGTTTGGGTAAATGATACAGACAATGTTCTGCAAGGTTTGGAAGCCACTTATGATGCGGATGGCGATGGTGATGGAACAGCAACAGGCTTGGGAGATGATGCGATGGATTTCTTCGGTATCAGTGCTGCCATGATTAGTCCATCTAATCCAGATGCGATTAATCAAGACTTTGGTTACACACCAGAAGATAATGAGCCAGGTACGACAGGCTTCATCGGAGACTATGTTTGGTACGATACAGATGCTAGCGGCGATGATGAACCTGATGTCGATGAAGTCGGTATAGAAGGAGTCGTACTAGAATTGTTTGATGATATGAACAATTTGATTGCTACGACAACGACGGATGAAAACGGCTACTACCTATTTGGAGGATTGCCAGTAGATGCAGACGGAGAAGATTATCAAGTAGTGGTTGCTTCCAGTAACTTCGATTCAGGTAGCGTATTAGAAGGACTAATCAATACTTACGACCCAGATGGTACAACACCTGTCAATACAGGCGAGTTGGTGACTTTAACCATTGATAATCTATTTACCAACATTAATGAAAACGGTGATCTAGATCAAGACTTCAGCTACGTTGCTGATCCAAACAACGATGGTTCATTGGGTAACAAAGTATGGTTGGATGTGAATGCGAACGGCATACGTGATGCAGGTGAAGAAGGCATTAATGGTGTGACAATTGACTTGTACCGTGACTTGAACGGCAATGACGAACTCGATCCAGGTGAGCCAAAAATTGGAACGACCACGACCAGCAATGCCGTCACTAGCAACAACCTAAGTGGAGAAGATGGAATGTATCTATTCGACAACTTACCATTGGACGACTATATTGTAGATGTGACTGACGAAAATGGAGAATTGGTTGGTTATTGGCATTCCACAGGCGAGCAAGACCCGACCACCAGTAGCGGTGACGATCCAATGGACAATTCCAAGGATGATGCTTTTGCAGTGACCATTGACGGAACAATATCCGACAACTTCAATGTGGACTTTGGTTACTATAAAGACCCAGCCGCACTTGGTAACTTTGTTTGGATGGATAGTAATTCGGACGGTATTCAAGACGATGGCGAAATGGGAATAGATGGTGTCGATGTTACAATGATGATTGAATATCCAGATGCAACTATGGTAACTTTAGTGACTACTACAGTGACTAAAGATGGCAAGATGGGATATTATGAATTCCCTAACTTATTGTTGGATGAAGACTATTCGATAGGTTCAGGAAGTGCCGAAGCTGATCCAATGGGGGGCACTACAATGGTTAATAGACCAAGATATACAATAAAAGTCATTACCACAGATCAGGACGGGTCAGGACAAGTATTGGACGGTAAAGTACCAACGGTTTCAGATGTAAATGGAGCAGGCTTGCAGCCGAGCGATGCAGAAGAAATTGCAGGAGTCAACGCTGTTCCAGTCCAAGGAAGTCAAAATACAAGCCCAGCGATAGATGAAACTACTGAAGCGAACGAAGCACAGTACGACTTTGGATTTACAACAGATTTGGTTGGTATTGGTGGTACAGTTTGGGAAGATCAAGGTGCAGGTGGTGGAACGCAAAACGATGGTACACAAGATGGTGCAGAACAAGGTGTAGGAGGTGTTGTAGTGGAATTACTTTTCGATGCCAACACAGATGGTATAATAGATGGAATGGAATTGACGACACCACTGCGCTCAAGAACAACGAATCCTGATGGAACGTATTTATTCGAGGCCTTGCAGCCTGGTAAATACCAGATTCGAATTCCTGCTAGTAACTTCTCGGGTGGTGGAGCGTTGATGAATCTTCCATTTTCTTCCGTACCTACTACGACAACTGATGATGATGACACGGACAATGACGATAATGGTATTAATGGAGCAATAGCTAGCAGTGAAATTCTATCACCGATCTATATGCTGATGGTAGGAGATGAGCCAAGTGCAACAGATGAGACTTTGACACCGACCCAAGATGGCTCGGATAGTTCAACACGCGACGGAAGTACGAATACCACAGTGGACTTTGGTTTCCAAGACGAAATCTTACCCGTCGAGTTTCTGGATTTCAGTGCCAAAGCGGATAAGGATCACATTGATTTGACTTGGGCAACGGCGAGTGAGTTTGAGAATAGTCACTTTGAACTGGAGCGCAGCGAAGATGGTAAAGTCTTCAAGAAGATTGCACGAATCCAAGGACAAGGCACGACACTCTTGCGCACCGATTACAAGCATGAAGATCACGAGGCTATTCCTAACATCTTGTACTACTATCGCATCAAGCAAGTAGATTTTGATGGCAGTTTTGCTTACACTGAAATCAGAACGGCGGAATTGGACGCGATCACAGAATGGCAACTTTATCCAAACCCAATCGGACAGGATAAGCTACTGAATGTGAACTTCTATGCACAGGAAACGACAGTGGCGTTCGTCATCTTAGATGCACAAAACAGAAGCATACTGAACATCAAGCAAGATTTGAGTAGTACAGGCTGGCAGCAAATTCAGATTGATATTAACGCCCTACCAGCAGGTACTTATATCTTGATGGATGCAGAGGGGAATACGAAACGCTTCGTGGTAGCCATGGAATAATTTGTAAAGTGTAATGTAGCACTATCTTAGGTGCTACTGTAATAATAGCTTTTTTGTTCGACCGCATAGGTTCTCCTGTGCGGTCGCTTTATTACTGTCTCACGCGTCTTACTCTTTCTCCATCTTTATACTCCACAATGAAAGCATCATCGAAACCTCTCTTTCCTACTTCTTCGAGTGCTTGTTGAGCCAACTCCAACTGAAAATAATCTCCCAGAAGCGTTCTAGTAATATCCTTATCTACAATCACTTCGTAGTCCATTCTATCCATTCCTTGAATGGCATCAAAACGCGCATCATCAACTGAATGCTGCGCCAAAGCAATCAGTTGTACTTTGTAATAAATACCCGCATGTCTGGGTGCGCTAGTGCGCAGTTGAAAAGCTTCGGCGGGTGCGCTGGGCGTGTAAATATATTCGTAAACGTCCATATTAGGATTGCTTTCGCTAATTTTTCTGTTTTCATCATTGCTAGGTGTTTTGAGTGGACTCCTTGGTTCGGGTGTGCTAATGTTCTCTATTTCTCTTGAATTTGGGTCAGAAATGGGTTCCGAAGCACCTGAGTCGTCTATATTCTCTAGATAAAGGTATTCGGTTTGAGTGCCAGAAAGTCCAGTAGCGAAAGTGCGCGTAGCGGGTACAAAATTGGTTTTACTCGCCGTGATTTTGTATTCTTTATTGGGTGGTACTTGAAATAAATAGCTTCCATTACCAAAATTACTGGATGCTATGATTCGCTCACTACCGTCTGCCAGTAGTTCGACGATAGAAACTTCCACATCCGTTAAAGGAATATTCATTTTTTCGTTATAGACAATTCCTTTAATGACATAGGTTTGTGGCTTTGCATTCATCCTAAACTCAAAAATATCTTCATCTGTGGTTCGATCTTTGCTTTTCTGAAAAGTTCGATTAGAGACCAAAAATCCACCGTCGCCGTAGCGATTTTGTACATAAGAGTAATCATCCGTTCCAGAGTTGAAAGGCGCACCGATATTGTTTGGAATTTCCCAATCAATCAACTGTCCCTTTGTCTTGAAAATATCTAATCCACCCATACCGATATGTCCGTCTGAACTAAAGTAGAGGCTTTTTTCGCTAGTGTTGTAGTAGGGCGTGATTTCGTTTTTTTCTGTATTGATTTTTGCACCCACATTACGCGGTGCGCTAAAGCTCAAATCACCCTTTTCCAGCTCTCTTGTGGTGTACCAAATGTCCATACCTCCTTGTCCGCCAGCGCGCTTGGAGGCAAAATAAAGGACTTCTTTACCGTCCTGATAGACAACAAATGGTTGCGTAGAAGTGACGCCTTCTTTATTGATTTTATCGGGCAGACGTTCGGGCGCACTCCACAAGTTTCCAGATCGCTTGGTCACATATATTTCGCAAAGTGTGGTCAATGCGCCCCAATTTTCGATAGATCGACAAACGGTAAAATACAAGCGTTTTTCGTCTGGACTAAAAGCAGGATTGCAGACATGTTCGTTCTCCAGCGGTGCAAATTGAGCAGGGATATCAGGCGAATCCCATACTTGTAAGCCTCGTTTGCTTTCAAATATTTTGGCTTTATTTTCTCTGGTAGTAGAGAAGAGTAATTCGTCATTCCCGAAAGGCATAGGTGCAAAATCGGTGTAGGAAGAATTGATAGCAGCATCTAAATGAAATAGGCGAACCGTGTAATCTTGCGCTTGCTTCATTTTTTTTGCGATTTCACAAGCCGCTACCTCTGCTAAGGCCTCGCTTACCATACGAGCCGCATTTTCTCCAGTATATCGTTCCGCAAAGGCACTGAATTCTTCTTTTGCTGCGTCGTATTGTTCATTATGCTTCAGGCTACGGGCATAGTAGAATTGAGCAGTGGGATATTTTCGGGTGTTCCCTTTCACCTTTTTGAAGCTTTCAGTGGCTTTTTTGTAGTCCTTTATAATTAAATAAGCTTTGCCTGCTTTGTAAGCATATTGGAGTTTGTTGCTTTTCTTTTTCCAGGCTTGTTCGTAATGGTAAGCGGCATCAGAATACTGCGATTCTTCGTAAGATTCATCTGCTTGCTTGACGTGTTTTTTCCATTTCCAGTTTTGCATATCTCCGCCTCCTTTTTCCGTCTGAGCGGTAAGGAAATGGATTCCAATAAATAAGGTAAATAAAAGTAGCAATAGTGACTTGTTGTGCATGGCTAAAGATTTAATAGTTTGCGCGTAGAGAACATCAAATGGTTCAATTTACATCGTTCGATTTTTGTTGAAAGTAAATTTTACTTTTGGACATCTGTCCAGTTATAGGTAGGCTTTTAAAATTGAGCGTGTTTGACTAGAATAAGCTGCTCTAAAAAAGAAAGCCCTTTTACCTCTTGCATCCAATTAAACGTATTTTTATGGGCTATGTTACTGCGTCCAGTTAGCCAATAAGCTGATTGTAATTGAGTTGCGCTTAGCTTCTTTTGGATACGTGAAATAATTAAATCAACCTACTCCCTAAACTAAGAAAAAACTGCTTCAATGACAGGCGAAAAATACTGATGTTCTAGCAATTGAACTTTTCTAGCGACTTCTTCTGCTTGCTCCTCTATAGCTATTGGACAGCTTGCTTGGAAAAGAATGTTTCCCTCATCGTATTTCGCGTTGACGTAGTGAATCGTGATACCAGATCGTATTTCCTTTGCTGCTACTACTGCTTGATGTACCTTCCTACCATACATTCCTTTTCCTCCAAATTTGGGTAGCAGAGCAGGATGAATGTTGATAATTTTATTCGGATAAGCTTGTATCAAATATTCAGGAATTAGCCATAGGAAACCTGCTAATGCGATGCAATCTATTTGAAAATTTTTGAGTTGCTGCAGTAAATTATGAGTAGCGTAAAAGTCGAATCTATCTAGAACTAAAGTAGCAATTTGCTGTTCTCGGGCTTCCTCCAAAACTAGGGCATCTTTTTTGTTAGAAACAATCAGATCGACTGAAAATGCGGCTTTATCTTTGAAATATTCGATAATTTTCTTTGTATTGCTCCCTCTGCCCGAAGCAAATATGGCAAGCTTTGTCATGCTCGTGTTTTTTAAATCGGTTTTGAATTGTAAGTGCAATGTCGGGTTTATGATGTCGGATTTCGGATAGTAATTCGCTAAAAATCAATCTATTGTACAATTTCTGTTGACGAAATAAATAAGGCGAATTTCTTAAGTACCCCGCCCTGTAATGGTTTAAGCCTTGTTGGTTTAAACAAAGCAGGATGCTCGTCACAAAAATAGAGAATAAATGCGTCACAAATGAAGCAACTTTATTAATCGGTTACAAAAAAAGTGGGAGTGGGAGCATCAGAATTAGTTTTTGGTTAAAGTTGAGCTAATAAAATAATTCTTTACCAAATTAGCTATTACAGGTTTTTCTCGTAGAAACTTTCTTGCCACGAATACACGAATACACGAATAAAAACAAAACTCATCCATTTGATTTGGCACTAATTTCAATGGTTAGGAACACAAAATTAATAAGCATAACCGTCAATGCACTATGATATTTCAACAAGCCCATCCCACTCGCCTTGCATTACCTTTTGAAAACAAAATGAATTTGTCTGGGGCTGATTATTTTTGTTCTCAAAAAGCAATCAGTAGCTATAAGTTTACACAGGGAAAAATCTTATCTACCAACTGTCCACTTTTGAACACTCGTTGTTCATGGACGAACATTTTATCCTATTTGAAGAAAAAATAAGGATACATTTATTTGATTGTCAAAGGCTTTTGCATTTTGGCATGACTTTGGGCTTAGAGTAAGATGTTAGGATTTTCTCTAGTAACTTTGCCTCCTGAAAACTGAAAAAACACAAGAACAATAATAAATGATTCAACTAAAAAATATAGAACGCTACTACCGTAAAGGCTTACAGAAATCTTGGGTCTTGAAAGACATCAATTTGGAAATAGCCGAAGGGGAATTTGTGACTTTAATGGGTCCTAGTGGTGCGGGAAAAACGACTTTACTAAACATCATCGGGATGTTGGACGAAGCTTCAAAGGGGGAGTATCATTTTTTTGAAGAACCCGTGCACAGCTTTAAAGAAAAACGTCGGCAGGAACTGCATAAACACTACATGGGTTTCGTTTTTCAGGCTTATCATTTGATTGACGATTTGACTGTCTATGAAAATATAGAAACGCCGCTACTCTACCGAAAAGTGAAAAGCAAAGAGCGCAAAAGCATCGTGGCGGATATTCTAGATCGTTTTAATATTGTTGCCAAAAAAGATTTATTCCCAGAACAACTGAGTGGCGGACAGCAGCAATTAGTGGGGGTTGCGAGAGCAGTGGTCAGTAAGCCTAAATTGCTCTTGGCGGACGAACCCACAGGGAATCTGCACACCAAGCAAGGCGAAGAAATTATGAACTTATTCCGAGAACTGCACAAGGAGGGCGTGACGATTATTCAAGTTACCCATTCTGAAAAAAATGCGCAATACGGCACTCGTATCGTTGAGATAGAAGACGGATTTGTGCGGAAAGATCGTAGGGTTAATTAGTGTAGGTTAGAAGATCGCATTTAAAATACACATCAAGCAAGAATAACATTACAACTTATGCACTACCTGAGAATAGTTTTGATTGTACTCACCTCTCTGTCCTTTGCACTCGTGCAAGCACAAGATATCTGGTCGCTAGAAAAGTGCATGGATTATGCCTTGAAAAATGCGCCTTTGGTGTCGCAAGCCAACTTGGATTTGGAGCTAGCGAATCTAGATTATAGGGCTCAAAAAAATCTACGCCTACCCACTCTGAACGGAACTTCCAATGCCGTTGTACAATTTGGACGAACGATTGACCCAACGACCAATTCCTTTGATAATCAGCGAATTACTTCTAACAGTTTGGGCTTGAATGGAGAGTGGATGTTGTTTGCAGGTGGACAAACTTTGCACAACATCAAGCGGCAAGGATACTTGCTAGAGAGTACAAAGTGGTCGCAGGTGGATGCGAGCAATCAATTGAAGCTAAATGTGCTAGCGGGTTATTTGGAAACACTTTTAGCGACCGATCAATACGAACAAGTAAAATTCAATCTGAAAGATTTGCAGCAGCAACTTCGAGATGTGAAAAGACAAGTGGCTGCTGGCACCAACTCGCCGACCCAACGCCTAGAAGTAGAAGCTCAGATTGCGCAATTGCAGCAAATACTGGTGCAAGCCAAGTACCGAATTGCTTCTGCTTACGCCACTTTAAGAAATACGCTTTTTTTACCGCCTGAACAAGAATTTCAGTTGGAGCGAGAAGCTTTTGAAGAAATTTTGCCTGTGAGTTATGTGGAGCAAGAAGTCTATCGAAATGTCCAGCAGAAATATCCGAGTATTTTGGCGCAAGAAGCTAATTTGAGAGCGGTGGAATATGAAATTAAAGCGGCACGAAGTCAACTTTTTCCCATTGTAGGGATTTTTGCAGGCGTCAATACAGGTTATTCTTCCGTTGGGACGCGTATCATCGGTATGCAGGAAACGACTTCTGTGCAGACGGCAGTCATCAATGGAGAAAGCAGTACCATAGAGTTTTTTAATGCGCAAAATATTCGTGAAAAGAATCCTTACTTCAGTCAATTGAATGAAAACTTTGGACAGCAAGTTGGTGTTTTTTTCCGCCTACCACTTTTCGATCAGGGCAGTAATCGCATTAATATTCAACGTTCGCAAATTAATCTAATTCAATCCAAACTCAATTACGACAATACCAAACAAAGCCTCAATTTTGCAGTGCAACAAGCACTGATTGACGTGAAAGCTGCTTGGGAAGTTTATGAAAGTGCGCAACAGAACGTGGAAGTGAATGCAAAGTTATTGAAGAACAAAGCCAGAGAATACGAAATAGGTGTGACCAATGCTTTGGATTATTTCACCACACGCAACCAACACCAAAATGCTATTCTTCAGCTAATTCAATCAAAATACGATTATATTTATAAAACAAAAATCGTAGCATTATACGAGTCTGGTAGTTTTTAAGGGAATTTGCAGTTTGAAATGTTGGTGAAAAAATGAAATGACGTTTCAACTTTTCAGTTGCAATCTCATCAAATAGCCGTCCGCCGTCATATACAATTGCTTGCGTTTTTCATCTAAAGTACAGTTGGCGGTAGCTTGTAATGTCCGAATCTTACCCAATGCCTTTCCGCTAGGATCGAATACCCAAACCCCGCCTGGGCCAGTGGCGTAGATAATGTCATTAGCGGCGACAACCAAGCCATCGGGCGATCCTTGTTCCCCTTCCTTTCCAACCAAAGCAGTGGCGTCATAAAAAATACGTTCATTGGTGATCTGACCATTCTCCTGTAAGTCATAAGCCATCCAGATAGATTGTTTTGGATCGGAATTAGCGACGTAGAGTGTTTTGCCGTCATTGGATATTTCAATGCCATTTGGTCTTGATAAAGCATCTGTCAGTAAATCAAGGCTACCGTCTTTGTGGATGCAATACACCCCTTGAAAATCAATCTCTTTAGTCGGATCATTCATTTGTTGCGGTAAACCATAAGGTGGATCAGTGAAATAGCAGTTGCCTGCTTGATCGAATACTAAATCATTAGGACTATTGAAGCGTTTGTCTTCGTAGCGGTCTGCTAGGGTTCGGAAAGAAGGCTCGGGGCGATCAAATGGCGCATCTAAAATAGCAATACGACGGTCTCCATGCTGACAGATCACCAATTGTCCCTCCTCATTCAGAATCAGTCCGTTAGAGCCACGTTCACGATCTTGTGCTGCTCTGTTCGGATCAGTTAAACCAGAAGGTTCAAGAAATAATTTCAAGCTGTCCTTTTCTGACCATTTCCATATCTTATTTTCGGGTACATCCGAAAACAAGAGGGCTTGTATTTGCTCTACCCAAACAGGACCTTCTGACCAAGTAAAGCCTTCTGCCAACACTTCTATCTTAGCCTCTTTTGAGATATAGTTGTACAAACTGGAATCAAAGGCTTCAATAAATCCAACACTTGGGTAAGCAGGCTTTTTCTCTGCTTCTTTGACGTTTTCTTGAGTGTTTGGTGCTTGGCAAGCAAAGCATAAAAGAGCAAATAGTATTGATGTTGTGATTAGGCGCATTAGACTTTATTTTTGAAAAAAATTGTCATAGAAGTATAGGGTTTTCTTATAAAAGATTTTTTGCTACGAATCAAGATAAAAGTTATCTAATTGATTTGGTGTTAATTTCAATGGTCACGAGTGAATTTCGTGGAACAGGTCAGAAAAGTTCTTTTTGCCTTCTGTAGAAATAACACTAATTTCATACCAAATGAACTATTCATTTGTGCATTCGTGGCTATTTTTGCGTTCAGCTCAGGCGGACGGTGAGGCTTTTTCCTTCAAACAGTTGGGGTCTCGGGGGTCATAACTATTTGACCATAAATTCAAAAGTTTAGTATATGTAGGGAATAATGATTATGCTATTCAATTTTTTTTCTAATAAAAAAGCCTATCAAAAACGCTTCCTGTTTTGATAGGCTTTACAGCAGGAATTGAAGTTCAAGTTAATGGCTAATCACAGAAATAGAAATAATTCCCGCAAGTCTTCATAAAATGAATATCACAGCCATTATTGGCTTTAATTTTGAATGCCATTAAATCCCTTTCGCTGGTATTCAATATATGATATTCATAGCCGTGGTATGATCCGAAGCCAAGATTTCCTTTCGTACCACGCGTTAAAGTCACTGCGGAGAAAAGGCCAGCATTGGCGTTTTCAAAACCGTTGCTGTAACCCATGGCACGGAATACGTAATTCAGATAAGCGCGATCCACCGTATCGTTATCGTAGCGATTTTGCAGCTTCTCAAAGAATTGTGTCGGCGTCAGATCGTGCGAATTTCCAAACTCTGGTAAAGTTCCTAAACGATCCACGCTGCGCGCCGTACCTTCAAATTGGAAGATTGCTGCGTCCTTGTTGCTACAATTGCAGTCTGTACTCAGAGCACCGCCTGCTTGATTCGCATCATCCGTAGTTGCGCTTGCATCCGTGTCTGTATCTGTTTCAGTCCCGTCTGTTCCTCCTGTATCACTTTCCGCTCCTGCTACGCCAGAAGTTTCTTCTTCATCCGTTTCAACTACACTTCCCGTCGCACCATCCGAACCTTCCGCTTCCTCTCCCGTAGTGGCTACGCCTCCTGTTGCTGTTTCATCAATTGAAGTCTCTATCTCCGTATCGTCTATGACGGCTGTTCTTGCAGTTTCCTCGCCTCCGCATCCACGCAATAGCAAAAATAATAATAGAAGCAATAGCAAAAGTGGAAGCAACCACCACCATTTGAATCCACCACCCCTTGCAGCAGCCGCAGCTTTTTCTTCTTCCGCTCTTCTAGTAGCAGCCGCTGCCGTTGCTGCGGTAGCCAGTGCTGCTGCTTTTGCTTTTTCTTCTTCTTCGGCTTTGCGTTTCTGTTCAGCAGCGAGTGCTGCTGCTGCTTCTTTTTTCTTGGCAGCGAGTGCCGCAGCGGCGGCGGTTGCTGCGGCGGCCGCAGCGGCAGCTTTTTTCTTTTTATCTTCTTCTGCTTTGCGTTTTTCCTCTGCTGCCATTCTTGCTTTTTCAGCAGCAAGTGCAGCAGCTTCCTCTTCTTTTTTCTTAGCAGCAAGAGCCGCTGCTGCCAAAGCAGCTTTGCGTTCTTCTTCTGCCTTTCGTTCAGCCGCCGCCGCTAATCGAACTTTCTCAGCGGCTGCTTCCTCCTGTTCTTTCTTTCTGGTTGCGAGTGCCAAAGCAGACATCATCGTACCACCGACTAGAGCAGAACCATAGCCAATATTGCTTTTTTCTCCTGTCACTGTTCCAAAAGCCGCTAACATCAGTGCTTCTTCCTCATAATAACAACTTCTCGCAATTTCTTGATGATTGCCCGCTTTCAATATATAGTAATGATACCTTCCCTTGAGTGCAGTGGCTTTAGACCAACGCTCCTCCAAAGGTGCATTTTTCTTAACCGATTCAATGCCATTATCCCTTGCTTTTTCGGTCGTGTAGCCTTCTGACCTCAGCAGCGTTTTTCCATTTTCATCATTGTAGGCGAAGTAGTACTCCTTACTTTCTTCATTATAGAATTTATAGAAGCCTGCCGCTCCTTCATAAGCTTCGCAGGACAAATAATCATCTGTTCGTAGTGCAATATTTCTAGTGGCTTCTTCTATCCTGTTTTGCTCGGCTAGATCAAAAGCGGACATCATCGTGCCGCCTACCAAGGCAGACCCAAAACCGATATTGCTTTTATCTCCTGTCACTACTCCATAAGCCACCAACATTTCTTCTTTGGAATCATAATAGCAACTTCTAGCAATTTCCTGATGGTTGCCTGCTTTCAAGATGTAGAAGTGATATTTGTCGTTCATCGCCGTCATTTGCGACCAGCGCTCTTCTAAAGGTGCATTTTTCTTGACCGACTCAATGCCATTGTCTCTTGCTGCTGCTGTGGTGTAGCCTTCTGATCTCAATAGCGTTTTGCCATCTCTATTGTAAGCGAAGTAGTATTCTTTGCTTTCTTCGTTCTGGAAAGTATGGAAGTCGTTTTCACCAGCATAAGCTTTGCATGGCAAATAATCATCGGTTCGCAGTGCTTTTTTCTTCGACTCTTCCTCTTTGCGTTTCGCTTCTTCTGCCTCAGCCGCCAGACGCGCTTCTTCTGCTGCACGAAGCTTCGCCTCTTCTTCGGCGGCTTTTAGTCGAGCCGCTGCCAGTGCTGCTTGATTGACTACTTCGGTTCCCAAGAAAAATCCAACGGATTGTTGTAGAGATTCTGTACTATCAAAAAAGAAACTCTTTCCGATATTTTTCCCATCTTCATCTTTCAGATAGAAATAGTATTTTCCATTTTTGGTCGTCTTCCCTTCAAAGTTCTTTTCAAAAGGTCCGAACTTGAGCACTTTATCCACTACCGCTTGTGCTTGCTCTTGGGTCTCAAAACCGCGCACATCACTATTCATCAAAACCGTTTTACCCTCTGTATTTTTGAAGGTGTAATAATATCTACCGTTTCCGCTTCTGAATATCTGATAGTTGATGTCGTTGAATAAATATTTATCTTCCGCAACGATTACCTTCTCCGCCTTGGGCTTAGCAACTTTTCTGCGTTTTTTCCGCTTTTTCTTTGGCTTGTCTGTTGCTACTTCGGTGGGTGGCGCAGCAGCAATACCAATGCTTGCCGCTTTATTGGCCGCCACAAAGTCAGTCTGCACTTCTCCTTCGATCATCTCTATGGTCACTTCTCCTGAAGCCGTTCCCGATAGTGCACCAATCACTATGCTTAAGTCTTGCTCTGTATCAAACCAAACACTGGTGGCTATTTCCTGATTATTTCCTGCCAGTAGATTGAAATAGTGCTTGCCATTTGGATGTATCCTTCTTTGGTAGCGAGCATCTATGGCAAGATTTTTTTCCACGGAAGCAATTCCATTATCTCTGCCTCCTGTAGAAGTGTAGGATTCGCTAATTAGGATAATCTGCCCATTCAAATTATAGGTGAAGTAATGTCCTTTATCCGTACTGAAAGCATCAAACCCATTTTCAACACCCGCGATATTGCTTTGATAAAAGCTCAATGGTTCGTAATCATCGCCGCCCTTTGCACCTTGATAAGGCGTACCTGCGACTGTTTTTACATTATCAATAAAAGGAAAAATCGCCTTCAAAGCAGCTTGATTAGCGAAAGCTCGACTGCTGGCTATCGTTTGCTGGTCAGCATTCTGGACGCTAAAAATATATTGTCCATTTTGCGCTCGAACAAGATAGTAATCTTCATCTTTATAATGCTCCAATGTCCAGTTGGCATCTTCACCACACTGTCCTTGATTCTCATAGCCAATGCTATCTAAAATAGCTTGCTGGTCATCGTCTAATATTTGGAAATAAAAAAGTGGGTCGTTCGGTTTTCTCAAAAAATTAACGCTCATCTTAAAACAGGTTTTAGTGTTTCTTGCATTTTGTCAAATTTTCTCATTTTTCAGGTTTTCGGAATGCACCAAGTTTGTCCCAGAAAACTTTGTGTTCAACATTTTTGATTTTGAAACTTCAAAAGTCTTACACCGTGTAATCCAGAGATTGCAAAAATTGTCAAGGAGCAAATTTTACATCTTTTTTGTTTAAATCAAAAATTGCCAGGAAAGCACTGTTCTGACTAAAAGTCAACAGCCAATAAGCAAGTGCGTAGTAATGTCGTGTTATTTGACGGCACATAATACTGAAAAGTAACGAATTAGCATTATTCTACCTCTTACTTTTCCGATTTTGCTAGTCAACTAATAGGGAAAACTTGTAAAAAACTGCCTAGTAAATTATCATACTATATTAGATGGTGTCAAATCTTAAGGGAATTTATAAAAGATAAGCTACCCAAATTTTTGAGAATTATCGCGAACTAATACAAGGCGCGAAGAAGGAAGATAGCCTGTGTTACCTGACTGATGAGCAAGGCAGTAGTAGTTTGGGAGAAAATTAAAAATGGGTAGGGTATTTTTTACA
>JBCCRX010000136.1:0-15260 GCA_039201015.1 Bacteroidota bacterium
GGCGTAATCACAACGGAATAAGAAGCTCCCGCTGCTTCTGGATCAAAAATATTATTGATCGTCACATTTCTACAACAGCGTTGATAAATGATATGGTAGCTTTCGTCAGAAAGAGGCAACGTTTTTTCAAATTCATAGCGTCCTTTCTGTACGCATATATTGGGTGGAATTTCTAGACAAGGAAAATCTGGAGGATTCACATTTTGAATATCTTCTACTTCCACTCTTTCTCTGGAGAATATATCCATGGTATTCAAATTTCCGCACTCTTGATTGACACCACACTGATAAATACCAATGGCTGCAACTTCATCGAAAGGCGCGCAATTGGTACAAGCACAATCTCGATAAATAAGCATGGTAAACTTATACCTTACCCCGCCGCCCACTGTTCCCAAGCACTCGTAAGTGATCTCTCCACCGATGATATGGCGTGCTTCCAAGCTACCAAATACGAGAAGCAAAAAAGCAATTAATATATTTATTTTCATAGAATTATAATTGTGTATAAGGGAACTCGAAAAATTAAACGCTAATTTTTGGGGAGGTGCATGGTTTTCTGTTGTAAATCTATTTTTTTCGAAATCCGTTTCAGCGAAAAGTGAATATTGAGCATCAACGCACCAAAGTCAGTGAACCCGCATATTGGAAGCGTTTTCCGCGCGCTCCCATAAATTCAATCACATATATATATACGCCTGGTGGAGCGGCTGCGTTGCCACTTGTGTCTCCCGTCCAACCTGCTTCTGGATCACTGCTTTCAAATATTGGATTACCCCAGCGATCCCAAATTGACATGCTATAATCGCTAATATTGGGCAAAATACCCAATCCTTTGAATACTCGATTACCCGCATTGCCTTCGGGTGCAAAAGCATTCGGGACATAAATAAAAACATCTGGCGCAATATCAATCAAAGCCGTACTGCTGTCTTGACAACCACTTTCATGGGTAACAATTAAGGTGATTTTTTGAAGTCCTGTATCTTGAAAAGTAAAGCTCGGTTCGGGTGCTTGTGCGATCAAAAAGTCGTTGAGCAACCATTCGTATTCGGCAGCATTTATAGATTCATCTCTGATACTAATATTTGGATTTCTGATATCGGGTTGATCGGGTGTGTAGCTAAAAGCAGCCGTCGGAGCGGCGTCAATTTCTATTAATGCTTCAAAGAACGCCTCTATTTCACATCCTAGAGGAGATTGAATACCTAAAGAAATATCATAGATACCTTCTGATTCGTAGGTGTGAACTGGACTAATTGCTGAACTGCTATTGCCATCTCCAAAGTCCCAAGATAGCATATATTCTTCACTCAAAGGAAAAGATAGATTGTCGAATACAATTTCTTGCGGCGTGCATCCTTTAAAAATGCTCGGATCAATGACAATTTCTTCTGGTATGGGAAAGTAGGGTAGGGCTTTCGTGATTTTATTAACGCACTGGTTATCATCTTTTATTTTCAAAGTCACTTCATAAGCGGCGGGCATTTCGTATTGGTGCAATGGATTTTGCAAATTACTAGATATGCTATCGCCGAACGACCATTCCCAATTGACTGTCTGTTGACTATCAAAAATAGAGGCGTCTTGAAACTGCACGGGAGCAATAGCGCAAGAATCGTAGTTGAAATCAAAATCGGCGGTCAGTTCGGGATAAATATCAACGACTATATTTGCCGTATCGCCACAAAGCGTATTGGGGTTCAAAATCAATTGACCTAGATACTGACCCGAATTCGGAAAATTAACCGCCGCATCCCAACTTTCTAACTCTAGCGTATCTCCTCCTAAATCGAATCGCCAAAGGAGCGAAAGAATGTTATCTCTAATAATGCTTTCGTTAATAAAATTCAGTTCATCTGCACTGCAAGATTCAAAGAAGTAACGATTATCAGAAATATCCACCGAATCTGCTTGAATCATAGCCGTAACGGCAGACGTACACTCTGTGACATTAAGTTGAAAATCTCTATGAATGATGCTGAGTAGTTCGCCATTTCGATACTCATACATACAGACCGCTACAACAAACTGCCCTAAAAGGGTAGGCATGCCCTCAATCAAACCACTATTGGCATCTATGCTGAAACGGGAAGTAGTGCTGAGTGGTTGCTCAGCGGTGTAAGTAGGTTCGATGAAAGCGACACTCTGATAGGGCGGCGCGGGTTCTGGATTGGGTGCAATGCCACTTGGAGAAAAGGGGGTATCTGAATTTGGACCACCTCCAGTGTAAGGTGCGCAAAATTCATAGAATATCGAATCGCCTTCTATATCGCTAGCAGCCGCGCTGAAGGCTAGTTCCTTTCCAACACAAATGACGATGGGCGGAAAGTTGTCGAAAATAGGACTGCTGTTGCAGACTTCTTGTGCCTTTGCAGTGATTTCGGTGGTGTAAGTAGAGCCTGTGCGGCCAGGATCAATGATATTATTAATCGTACTGTTTCTACAACAACGCTGATAGACGATATGGTAGCTGGCATTAATAATCGCTAATTCGACCTCAAATTCATAAACGCCTTCTTCTACGCACACATTGGAGGGAATTTGCAAGCAAGGATCGCTGGAAGGCTCTATTCGACGAACCATGGGCGGGTCTTCTAGTTCAATGACTTGGAAAAGGCTATCAATATCTCTATGAATGGTAATGGAAGCGTCAAAAGGTACACCCAGTGCAGAATCAAAGCCTGTACCTCCTCCTTGACAATCACGATAAATCTTCATAATGATTCGATAGCGATTGGCGTCTCCAAAGGTATTTTTACCCAAACACTCGTAGCTGATTTCTCCTCCAATGATGTGAGAAGCACTGGTTGTGCCTGCTGAAAACAAGACTGCCAACAAACAACTTATGAACAAAAAATTGCGTTTCAAAATCGAAATTTCTTTAACGGTCAAGACAATAGTTCGTGTTAATAAGAGTTTTGTTAAGTGTTTGAAATGTAGTCATCTGGCTTTGTGAGAAAATAGCATTTTGACCAAATGTCTTTAGTCAATTTGATTTAGATCAGAGCTACTTCTAAAGAATAAAAAAAGAAGAGAAATGTTTCTTTGCTCCTAAACGAACAAAAGCGTATTTCCTTGCTGAAATGTTTTTCTTTTTACATTTCTTAAAGCAATCTAGACTTTGGACATTTGGAAAACGTATCCTAAAATCGTGAAACAATTTTCAGCCTGAGGCAGATTAAAATTTTATAAGGTGAAAAATTGTTTCACTCAGGGGTTTTCAAGGGCGAAAAGCGTTAAAAATTAGCGATTTTTAACGCTTTTTGCCCCTGAGACCCCTCTGAGCCTCAAAAGAATCCTTCTTAAAACCGTGTCTGCCTTAGGCTGAGATTCTTTTGAGGCGAATAACGAAATCTTTCAATTAATGTCCAAAGTCCAGTAAAGCAATAGTCTGTGTAATTTTTAAACCACAAAGAATACAAAGAACAAAAAGGGTTGATTTTTATAAAGTTACATGCGCTCTATTTTGTCTTGTAATATTATGATTATCAATTTGTTATAAATTATGCGCAGACTCTTCTTAGAGAAGAAAAAGTAAAAAACCAAAGCTTATTTACCTAACAGCTAGAAAAAAGAACGCATGGAGAAGGCGGCAACTACGATGATGTACGATCAGGAACTGGAGGAAGTGAAAGGCATACTGGAGCAAGGTGGTACGATCTTATTTCCAACGGACACAATCTGGAGTTTGGGCTGTGATGCTACCAATTCCGTTGCTGTGAAGAAACTGCTTTCTTTGAAAGGAAACGAGGCTTCTGCCTTTTTCACCGTATTGGTGGATTCGTCCAATATGATTAAGAAATATGTCGGGCATTTGCATCCCAAGATTGAGACTCTATTAGCTTATCACCGACGTCCGCTCACCGTTGTTTATGATGCCGCAAAAAATCTTCCCGATAATGTGATCGCTGCGGATGGTAGCGTCGCGATCCGCATTCCGCAAGATGAATATTGCCGCTATTTGATTCGTTCCTTTGGCAAACCTATTGTAGTCACTACAGCCAACATTGATTCAGGTGTACTTCCAGAAAGCTTTGAAGATATTGAAGAACAACTGAAAAAAAAGGCAGACTTCATTTCCAGTCGTAGAAGGAAAGAGGCTTTTTCCGATGGTCTTGCAGTCATGGTGCGTTTATCGCCACGTGCAGAATTGGTGTTTTTGAGAGAGTAGATTTGTTTCGCAAGCAGTACAGAAATTCTCTGATTTTTCCTTTCTTTGAGCAAAAATACGCATCGTCATATCTATTTGTCAAAAGCGGTTCATTTGTCGGCTATTGACATTCCCAGAGCAGCACTATTCTTCATATACAAAATTTACATCATGCAAAAATTCTACCTAGTTTTATTGATTTTATCCATCAGCCTTTTTTCTTGCCAAGATACGAGTCAGCTAGAAACACAAATAGCAGATTTAGAAGCACAATTATCTGAAACCAAAGCACAGCTTTCGGAGGCACAAGCCAATATACAAGAAGAGGGTAAATTTATTCATACCGTATTTTTTTGGATGAAGGAGGATATGTCCGAAGAAGAGCGCGAGCAGTTTGAATCTGGTTTGCAGTCGTTGAGTGAAATAGAAAGTGTGAAAGAATTTTATTGGGGTGAACCCGCTGATAGTGAAAAAAGAGCAGTGGTGGACAACTCTTATGACTACGCACTGATTATTCATTTTGAAGATTTGGCAGGACACGATGCCTATCAGCCTCACGACATTCATCAAACTTTTGTAGCCAATAGTTCTGAACTTTTTAAAGAAGTGAAAGTGTATGATAGTTTGGTGGAATAGACTTGATGCGTTATTGACAATCAATGAGTTATGAGGGTAAATCGAGGATAATTTGTCAAATTCTTGAAATTTGACAAATTTGCATGCTCGCAAAAAATTGATTATCAGTTATTTAATGTTTTAGTAGAACTAATCGCAGCGCATCAATTCTAATGATTAAAAATTAAGAGATAAATGGGATTTTTTGATAAGTTTTTCAACAAAGAGAAACAGCAAGATTTAGACAAAGGCTTAGAAAAAACCAAAACCAATTTCTTCGGTAAGCTTTCCAAAGCTGTTGCAGGAAAATCGAAAGTGGATGAAGAAGTATTGGATGAACTCGAAAACATCTTGATTGCTTCTGATGTAGGTCTGGATACGACTGTAAAAATCATTGATCGGATAGAAGCACGAGTCGCGAAAGATAAATATTTAGGTACGGCGGAATTGAATGAAATCCTGCGAGATGAAATCGTTCAATTATTAGCCGAAAACAACACCAATGACTTAGAAGATTATACCCTTCCTAGCGACAGTAAGCCTTGTGTCATTATGGTCGTTGGTGTGAATGGAGTGGGTAAAACGACTACCATCGGAAAACTGGCGCATCAGTACAAGAAGCAAGGTAAAAAAGTCATTCTGGGGGCAGCCGATACCTTTCGAGCAGCGGCTGTCGATCAGTTGAAAATTTGGTCGGAACGCGTTGGGTGTGATTTTTATAGCAAAGGCATGAATACCGATCCCGCAGCCGTTGCCTACGAAACCGTGAAAGCAGCTATCGAAGGTGGACACGATGTGGCGATCATAGACACCGCAGGGCGTTTGCACACCAAAGTCAATTTGATGAAAGAACTGGGTAAGATCAAGCGGTCTATGGATAAAAGTATGGGCGGTGCGCCGCACGAAGTCATGCTTGTTTTGGATGCTTCTACGGGACAAAATGCCATTGAGCAGGCCAAACATTTTACGGCTGCTACGGAAGTCAATGCACTTGCTTTGACAAAATTAGATGGCACCGCAAAGGGAGGTGTTGCCATTGGTATTTCCGACCAATTTAAAGTTTCCATTCGATACATTGGTGTTGGCGAAGGCATTGAGCATCTACAAATTTTCAACAAAAGAGCCTTTGTGGATTCGATGTTTGGGAGCAAAACCTTGTAATTTTGAGCAAAAATTAAAGTTGTGAAGCTAAAAACCGCCTACATAGAACATACCGTTGAATTTGATACGCCAATTAGCCTATATATGAAATTGCGCGATCACTTCCTCAACCCAATCTTGCTAGAAAGCAATTATCATCTGAAGGAACGGAATGCTCGTTCCATCATTGCGCTTGATCCTATCGCTGATTTCAAAGTACAAAAAGGTGTGGTTACAAAAACTTTTCCAGACAGCAGAGAAGAGCAGCAATTACTAGAAAATCCACTGGATGTTTCTCGATTGTTTCAAGGTTTCATTCAGCAGTTTCAAGTGGAGATGCCCAAAGATCGTGACCTGATTAATGGATTTTTTGGCTATTCCTCTTTTGATAGTGTGCAGTATTTCGATACACTAAAATTTCCTAATAAGAAGCGGACAATGGATATTCCCGATATGCACTATTCGCTCTACCGCTACGTGATTGTGACGGATCATCCGCGTCAAATAGTCTATGTATTACAGAACTTACAGCTAGGAGAAAAAGCTGATTTTGAGAAGATCGAAACTTTGGTGCGCAAGCAGACTTTTGCGACCTATCAATTCAAAAAAGTAGGCGAAAAAACGAGTAATCTGACGGACGAGCAGCACAAGGAAATGATTCGGAAAGGAAAACATCACTGCAAAATAGGCGATGTTTTTCAAATTGTGTTGTCCAGACAATTTCAGCAAGGCTATGAAGGCGATGAATTCAATGTCTATCGCGCTTTGCGTCGCATTAATCCCTCGCCTTATTTATTTTATTTCGATTACGGCAATTTCAAGATATTTGGCTCCTCTCCCGAAGCCCAAATGGTGATTGAAAAGCAAGTCGCAAAAGTAAATCCAATTGCGGGTACTTATCGCCGAACAGGGGATTGGGAACGCGATCAAGAACTAGGTGCACTGCTGTTGAAAGACCCCAAGGAAACCGCAGAGCACATCATGCTGGTAGATCTGGCGCGCAATGATTTGGGGAGACATTCGGAGCGTGTGGAGATAGAAAAACTCAAAGAATTGGAGTATTATAGTCACGTCATCCACATCGTTTCTACGGTGCGCGGCTATTTACCAAAAGATGCCAATCCCATTCAAATTTTTGGGGATACTTTTCCCGCTGGTACGCTTTCGGGTGCGCCTAAGTACAAGGCGATTCAATTGATTAATCAATACGAAAATCAAAACCGATCCTACTACGGTGGAGCAATTGGATTCATTAAACTGAATGGTGATATGAACCAAGCGATTTTGATTCGTTCTTTTCTAGCCAAAGACAATACGCTTTATTTCCAAGCGGGTGGTGGCATTGTATTCAAAAGCGATGAAGAGGCAGAAGTACAGGAAGTGCAGAATAAATTAGCGGCACTAATGGTAGCCATAGAGGAGGCAGAATCAAAGTAGTTAATCGGAAAAATTTAACAAAAAAGACAATTTAGGCGTTTTTAGTAGGAAAAATTTATTCATGCTTGATTCATCTGACTTACCAGAGATTATTTTTTCTTCTTCTGATTTTTTTAGAACCTGATGAAGGTCGACTCAAATTTTAATGCCTTGAAGCACTTAGAACAGCACATAGAATCGCTTATCTTCTCTAGCAGCCAACCGATTTCTTTGGAGGAAATAAAAAAATGCTTAGAAGCGGTTTTTGAAGCAAAAATAGTAGAAACGGACTTACTAGCAGCGATGGAGCAGCTTGAGAAACGCTATGAAAAAGGTCAATATTCTTTTGAAATAGTGGCTCTTAGTGGCGGTTATCAATTTCTTACCAAAGGTGCGTATCACGAGACAGTCAGTACGTATTTGCGACAAACCACCAATCGAAAACTCTCCAAATCTGCTTTGGAAACACTCTCCATTGTTGCCTACAAACAGCCTGTTCCGAAAAGCGAGTTGGAAAAAATCAGGGGCGTAGCTTGTGACTATGCACTACAAAAACTATTGGAAAAGGAACTTGTTGTGATAAAAGGACGAAGCGATTCGCCGGGGCGTCCTTTGCTTTATGGAACTAGCGAGCGATTCATGAATTATTTTGGCATCAATAGCATCAAGGATTTGCCAAAGCTGAAAGATTTCAAACAAGCGGATAGTGAGATTGGAGAAAGAGCACCTTAGTCTGATTGAATTACTTCACGTTCCTTGGATTATTGTTGAAGCCTTGAATTGTTTATTTGTTGAACAGAATTACTATTTGCATAACTTACCGAATCTACACTCCTTCTGAGTTTAATAAACAACAAAAATGATAGCACAACCACTAGTCAATCGAATAGCGAAAAGCAATGTCATCACTATTAAATTGGAAGCGTTCTTTCCAGCAGAACCGATCGCAACCTTCGACTTGAAGGATTATCTTTTTATGGAATTAATCTTGAAGGAAAAAGACTTTCGTGCTGCTTTGAAAGAACATGATTGGGCGCAATACGAAGGTAAAAACCTACTAGTGTATTGTAGTACAGATGCTATTATCCCTTTTTGGGCATATATGCTTGTAGCTACTCACGCCAATCCTTATGCGAAAGAAATCTTCCAAGGTTCAGCGGAAGAATTTTACAAGTCTTACTTTGAAAAAGTGATTTCGAGTATCGAAGTAAGTGATTATGAAGATCAGCGTGTCATCATTAAAGGCTGTAGCGATCATCCTGTGCCCGCTTCTGCTTACTTGGCATTGTCGAATAGATTGCGACCCTATGTAAAGAGCCTAATGTATGGAGAGGCTTGTTCGACCGTACCAATTTATAAGAAGCCCAGAAAATAATATTTTAGAATCTCTTTTTTAGAAAAAATCATCCTCGTCCAAATATCCGATGGCTTACCAGTCTGAATGCCTAAAGTTGAGCTAACTTCGTCGCTAGAAATCAAAAAAACGATGAATAAATACAGCTTCCTGCTCTGCTGCCTCTTATTGATACTAAACACTGCTTGTCAGAAAGGCTTACAACAAATAAGCTCTCCCTCTGAAAATAAAGCGGTACACTTAGAAAAGCCTTACGTTATTTTAATTTCCCTTGATGGTTATCGCTACGATTACAACAAAAGATTCCAGCCTCCACATTTGAGCAAATTTGCAGCAGAAGGTGTACAGGCCACTTCTATGCTACCTTGCTTCCCAAGCAAGACTTTTCCAAACCACTATTCCATTGCTACAGGAATGCGTCCAGAAAATCATGGCTTGGTTAATAATACTTTTTATGATCCAAAAAAAGACGCTATCTATAAAATGTCTGATCGAGAGAAAGTAGAAGATGGCACTTGGTATGGCGGCACACCAATTTGGGTGCAAGCAGCCAAGTCAGGTATGCTAAGTGCGAGCTACTTTTTTGTAGGTTCGGAAGCAGATGTACAAGGCGTTCGACCCAATTATTGGTATCGCTACGACGGCAGTATCCCGAATAAAGACCGCACCAAACAAGTCATCGATTGGTTGAACCTACCACCCGCCAAACGACCGCACCTGATTATGATGTATTTTTCGGATGTAGATAGTAAAGGGCATCGTTTTGGTCCAAACAACGCAGAACAGTTGAAAGCAAGCATTTTTGCGTTAGATGAAGTATTGGGCAACTTTTTTCAGGACTTAGAAAAACTCGATCTACCGATCAATGTGATCATTGTATCAGATCATGGCATGGAGGAAGTGCCCATTGAAAATTATATTGAAATAGAGCGATTGGAAGATGACTCTTTGTACAAAACTGTTAATAATGGCGCACTTGCTCATTTCTACTTGAACGACAAAAATAAATTAGAGGAAGTCTATCAAAATTTGAAGGCAAAAGAAACGCGGTTTCGCATCTATAAAACAAGTGAGTCCCCTTATTATAAGACGAATCCAACACATCCTAGATTGGGTGATTTAATTGCTGTAGTGGATCATCATTATTATTTTGCGGATGCACGAAGAATTGCGTTGCGCAAGCGAGTAGGCAGAACGATTAATGGGGAACATGGTTTTCCAGTGAACAATAAAGATGTACACGCAATCTTTTACGCAAGAGGTCCTCAAATGAAATCTAAAATGCTTACTCCGTCATTTGAAAACATCCACGTCTATCCGCTAATTTGTGAAATCTTGGGCATAAAAATTCCCAAAGATATTGATGGTTCAATCAATGTTTTGGCGGATATTCTTATAAAATGAGTTGCTTTGGATTCGTGTAAGCCTATTATAAAAAAACAATCCTAAAGTTTGGATAAACCCAATAGCAAAAATTGAAAAATAATCGTTCCATCCAGTATGCCCGTAAAATAATAATCATGCCGATCTTTATGGGTAAAGTAAATGATAATGGCAGTGAAGAATGCGTGCAAAGCAAAAAGTAGAAAGTGATGAACACGGTACAATTCCTCCCATACATTCATCCAGCAACATAGTAGCAGGAGACCTAAACTAGCCAAGGCAAGTAACTTACTTTTTTTCGCTCCGAGTAAGGCGGGAATGGTTTTTACTTTAGTGTGTCGATCTATTTCCAAATCCCTAATATCGAAGGGTAGCGTAATTGCAAAAATGAAACAAAATCGCTCTAGGAGAAGCCATATTACGCGCTCGTCTATCGGAAAGCCGACTTCCAAAACTGGCAGAAGCACGCCTACCCAAGTCCATACGATCGCAATTAAGAATATTTTGATAAAATGTAGGTCTCGCAAACGCCGCTTTTTGTTCAAAGCAGGCAAAACGTAGCCTAGAGAAAGTATTGCTGGAAGCAAGAGGGCTATTTGGGTGTTCCAATTTAAAAACAGAAAGCTGACGAAAGAGGATAATCCACCAAGAATGGCGTAGATGGTAATGTGGGATTTGAAACTAGAAATAACAAGATAACGTCCTTTGCCTTGAAAGTTTTTTACTTTTTTCAGTCCCTCAATTCGATGAAGCGCGTAGATGAATAGGGTAGAGGTAAAAGTAAAAACTAAGATTGGTAGATTGTCAGAAAAGGGTGCTTCACTGATGAATAAAAGCGTTTGCCAAACACTGCAAGCAGCAGCTAGTGCAATCCAAGCATTGCTGTAAAAAAGGAGGTTGAGAAATTTGATGAGCAAAGACAAATTAATAATCTTTTTGCTCTCTCAAACAAAAAAATGAGTGTTTGGGATTAGACCTTATCATTAATTGACTATCTTTACCGTATCTTTTTTTTGCCGTGTTGAGAACTTGTTCTCGCACGGCTTATTTTTTTGAGTGCAGGAACGGTCAGATGTATTTAAAACTTGCATCAGGACGAATCCGTTTCAAAGTTTCCAGTATCAATTTTGCGACGTTTTCTATATCTTCCTTATGCACCATTTCCACAGTCGTATGCATGTAGCGCAATGGTAAGGAAATCAGTACAGAAGGTACGCCTTTATTGGAATAAGCGAAGGCATCAGTGTCCGTGCCCGTTCTTCTGGAAGAAGCTTCGCGCTGAAAGGGAATGTCGTTTTCTTCCGCTGCGGCAATGACTTGTTCTAATAATTTATAGTGAATGGCAGGCGCGTAAGTAATGCTTGGTCCTTTTCCACCTTTGATGTCTCCTTGCTTTTTGGGATTCATCAAGGGCGTGCTAGTATCGTGAGTTACATCTGTCACGATTGCCAAGTCGGGTTGAATGGTATTAGCGATCATTTCTGCACCACGCGTTCCCACTTCTTCTTGCACCGAATTGACGATGTAAAGGCTAAAAGGCAAGTCTATAGCTTCTTCCTTAATCATTCTAGCTACTTGAGCAATACAAAATCCACCCATTTTATTGTCCAAAGATCGCCCAATGTACCATTTGTCATTTAAGGTTTCTATTTCATCAATGAAAGTAGCAACGCAGCCTACATGCACACCCATTTCAAGGACTTCTTCCCGACTACTTGCACCCACATCTATGAAAATACTCTCCGTTTTTGGTTGCATTTTCGCGTCGGATTCGTCGCGTACATGAATAGCGGGAAATCCAAAGATGCCCTTCACAATACCTCCAGAAGTGTGAATGTGAACCCTTTTGGAAGGTGCAATCATGGGATCAGAACCACCATTTCGGATGACGTGTATAAAGCCGTCTTCGCCAATGTGATTGACAAACCAAGAAATCTCGTCTGCGTGTGCTTCGATGACTACTTTGAAAGGCTTCTCTGGATTGATAATACCATATACTGTACCATAAGCATCTGACTGCCAGTCGTCAATATAAGGTTTCAAATATTCTAGCCATAGTTTTTGTCCAGAAGATTCAAAGCCCGTGGGAGCGTGATTATTTAAATAGGCTTTTAGGAAATTTTTCGTTTTAGCGTTAAAAATAGACATAGATGAGAGGACAGATTTGAGAAGCGAGAAGTCACTAATTCAGATTCAACTTTAAATTTGGCTTGCAAATATAGAAATAAATCGCATAAGAAATGGATAAGTACGCTTTGTTAAATATTACACAAAATCTATTACTCGAAGCAACACTATTTTGTCGCAAAATTCCTCAAATGAGAGCAGAAAGCAGGGTGTTTTTTACTTCTACGCCTGCTCAATTGTAGGCGAGTTTCTTAATCCACTACCAATTCCAATTCATTCAGCTCCTGCTGCACCGTATGTTTCGGCAACTCACGGTACTGGTATTGTTGATTGCGCAATTGTGGGCGAAAACCAGCTTCTTGGATGGCTTTTTGAATACCGTCTGAGGTAAATCGAAAATTAGCACCAGCCGCTGAAACTACATTTTCTTCAATCATAATACTACCAAAATCATTCGCGCCTGCATGAAGCGTCACTTGCGCCACTTGCTTCCCAACGGTCAACCAAGAAGATTGTATGTTCACGACGTTAGGGAGCATGATTCTACTCATCGCAATCATTCTTACGTACTCGTCGCCTGTACAAGTATTTCTCGCTCTTTTCCATTTTTTCAGTATCGTATCTTCGTCTTGGAACGGCCAGGGAATAAAAGCCAAAAAGCCCTTTGCATCGGCTGGCTTTTCAGATTGTACTTGCCGTAAATCGACAAAGTGCTGCATGCGCTCTAAGTTGGTTTCGATATGTCCGAACATCATGGTCGCAGAAGTCGTTAGGTGCAGTTGATGGGCAGCACGCATGACATCCAGCCATTCTTTTCCCCCACATTTTCCTTTAGAAATCAAACGTCGTACTCTATCGCCTAGAATCTCTGCGCCCGCACCAGGCAGAGAGTCCAAACCTGCTTCCTTCAAGGCTTTCAGCACTTCGTAATGGGTTGATTTTTCCAACTTAGTGATATGCGCAATCTCTGGCGGACCGAGGGCGTGTAATTTTAGGTTGGGATAAAGGGATTTTAACTCCCGAAACAGATCGCAGTAAAAATCCAAGCCCAATTTGGGATGATGACCACCTTGCAACAGTAATTGCTCGCCCCCCAAACGGAAGGTTTCTTCTATTTTTTGTTTGTATTCGTCTATAGTCGTGATGTAGGCATCGCCGTGTTTCGGGCGGCGATAAAAATTACAAAATTTGCAGTTGGCAATGCAAACGTTGGTCGTATTACAATTGCGGTCAATGATCCAAGTGACCACATCTCCTGGCACGTGGTATTGTCGCATTTTATTCCCCACATACATCAAATCTGCGGTCGCTGCCTCTTCAAACAAAACGACCCCCTCTTCAGCAGTGAGAAAATCAAAATTCAAAGCCCGATCCAATAAGTCTTCTACGCGCATAAGTCCTAGTTTGATATAGTTTGGTGTAGTTTGAGATTGTTCCATTTGTTCATTCTAATTAAGCAGAGAACACCTATTCAAATAAGGAGTTTTTAAAAAGTTGTGAATTTTCAATTTTTATTGAAAGTTTATTTTGGAATTGGAGCATTAAAGTATTTTCAAGCTTTTCTCGTCTTCCAAAATATGAAGTCCAATTCAAAAGAGCAGATTGTTCAAGATTATGGGGAAGTGCTGCAAGCTTTCATTCGTTCGCGGGTGGGAAGCAAAGCAATAGCGGATGATCTTTTGCAAGAAGTTTGGTATCAGTTGAGCAAACTGACGGATTTGGCGCAGATTAAAAACCACAAAGCTTGGCTTTATCAAGTCGCGCGCAATAAAATCATTGACCATTACCGCAAGAAGATACCTGATTGGTTGGATGATTACCTGATGGAGCAAGAAGAATACGGTAACAATGGGTTTTTAACCGATTTCTATACACCAGAAGAGGCCTACTGGCGAGAAGAATTTTGGGAAACTTTTTACGAAGCTTTGGAGCAGTTGCCCGAAAATCAAAGAAGCGTTTTTGTGCAAAACGAACTGGAAGATTTGACACTGCGAGAAATTGCCATTCAATCGAACACCAATCTAAAGACCATTATTTCTCGGAAAGGCTACGCCATCAGGCGATTGCGTGAACACTTACAGGTGTTATTTGATGATTTGGATTGATTGAGAGGATAAACGCTAATTGCTCGTAATCAATTACTTACTCATGTTACGCAAGTGGCACTTTGTGTCATTTGCAATTTGGTGTTTTGCGTAACATCAGTTACTTATAAAAAAACAATTTACTATGTGTGGATATAAAAAAAATCAGTCAGAGCGAGTTGCTCGACGTTTTGGGAGACCTGCTTACAGAAGACCAAAGCACAATGTGCCCGTCAATATTATAGAAGAAGATAGCTATTTCGAGGCTTGGGTGTACTGCCTGACCTTCGGTAAAGAAGAAGTAAAGATTTCGATTGCGGAGGATATGATTTACATCAGTGGAAGGCGACAACCCAAAGTAGATGCGCCCAATTTTCTGCTGCAAGAATATCCAATCAAGTCCTTTGAACGCTATTTTGAACTCAGTCATCGCGCCGATAAGGAACAGGTGACAGCTAAATTTGAGAACGGTATTTTGAAAATTCATGTACCGAAGACCGCAGCCGCACAGCGCGGGATGCAGGAGGTGAAAATTGAGTGAGCTTAGATGCGCCTGTAAAAATCATTTGGTTCTGAATGATTTTATTTGGTCAGCATTACTTATGGAAGCTTACGTTTATCTTCAAATCATATGGGCGTGAGGCTGACGTCCTTCTAAACGAAAACAAACGAAATTTAATAGTTGGCGATATCTTTCTAAAGATACTCGACCAAATGAAATCATTTAGAGCCAATCATTTTCTTTTCCAAGCCAAAGAGCGATTTTTTCAATTGGGTGAAATTTTAATTAGTTTTGAGCTAAGCAAAGACCCTACTGATCGAGTATTTGTAGTCAAATAGACGATCAAGTACTCATTATTCAAAGCTAAAATCACCTTAAGATGACGATTCAAATAAGCAACGACGCGCTTCTACACAGAAGCGCACTGAGAACCAATAAATCATCTTCCCACTTCGCTCTTTTTTGCTCTAGTTTCTCCTTCAGACA
>JBCCRX010000137.1:0-15177 GCA_039201015.1 Bacteroidota bacterium
ACAGCAGTAGTGGCAAGATTCAATTCAAATCAGCCTTAAACCAGCATAGTTTGAAGCAGAATTTCAATGCCTAAAATATATGTATGGCTAGCAGCAAAGTGAAGCCAATTGAGCTTTTCACCTAGGGCTACTGCTATGCCCAAATACCAAAGTTTAGAAATCCATGAACATTAAAATTAGAAAAGCTATGTTGCTTAATTTTACACCTCTCCAAGCAGCTTATCGAAAAAGATACGCTGCTTTTCTTGACTACAAAGACCGTCATCTTTGGCTGTTTCGCACGTTCCAAATACTTAGTTTATTGATATTGGTTGCAGTGCTGACAATAGCCGTTTTTGTTGGTTCAATTGCCAATGGCGCGTTCGGTGAGATTCCAACGCAAGAAGAACTGATCGCCATTCAAAATCCAATCGGTTCAGAAGTGCTATCTACCGATGGTGTTTTGATGGGAAAATACTACATCGAAGATCGTTTGAGCATCACTTTGGAAGACATTTCACCCGAAGTTATCAATGCTTTAGTCGCCACGGAAGATGCGCGCTTTTTTCAGCATACGGGCGTGGACTTTCGTTCTTGGATGCGTGTCTTCTTCAAGACCATTTTGATGAAAGATCGTTCTTCGGGCGGCGGAAGTACTCTAAGTCAACAGTTGGCTAAAAACCTTTATCCACGCCGCGATTACGATTACATGCCCTTGGTCATCAATAAGCTACGAGAAGTATTCATTGCGCGTCGTATGGAACAATTGTACTCCAAAGAAGAACTATTACAACTCTATTTGAATACGGTTTCCTTTAGCGACAATACTTATGGTATTCGAGTGGCGGCTAAGCGTTTTTTTAATAAAAGTCCAAAGGCACTGAAAGCAGAAGAAGCCGCTTGTCTAGTTGCAATGCTGAAAGCGACCTCGGTCTATCATCCTTTGAAAAATCCTAAAGCTTCGCAAGCGCGCCGCAATGTGGTTTTGGAACAAATGCAGCGATATGGCTATTTGAACGCAGCACAGAGGGATTCTTTACAGCAAATGCCGATTGCAATCAATTACCAGGCAGAAACCCACAACGACGGTTTAGCGACTTATTTCAGAGAAAGCCTCAGATTGGAATTGAAGGATTGGTTGGAGGATTACAATAAAGAGCATAAAACCAATTATAATCTATACACCAGCGGATTGCGAATTTCTACAACAATCAATGCACGGATGCAGCAAATGGCAGAAAAAGCCGTGCAAATTCATCTCAGCGGACTGCAAGAAGCATTCGACGAACATTGGGAGGGAGAAGAGCGTCCGTGGGAAGACGAACGTTTGTTGAATCTATCCAGACAACAAAGCAATCGTTATAAAATTTTGAAGGCGGCTGCTTTAGATGATAATGCAATTGATTCTATTTTTAACCTACCGATTGAAATGACCGTTTTTGACTGGAAGGAAGGTGAGAAAAAAGTAAAAATGTCGCCTATGGATTCCATTCGTTACTACTTTAAAATGTTGAATGCTGGATTTCTGGCAATGGAACCACAATCGGGCTATGTTCGTGCTTGGGTGGGTGGCACTAATTATAAATATTTCAAATACGATCACGTGCGTTCGGAGCGACAAGTGGGTTCTACTTTCAAGCCTTTGGTCTATGCAGCAGCGATCAAAAAAGGCATTCATCCTTGCGATTACATCGGCAATCGCTTGGTGACCTATTCGCGCTACGAAAATTGGCAACCCAAAAATGCCGATCATCGCTATGGTGGCTACTACTCCATGGAAGGTGCTTTGAGCAAATCCATCAATGCCATTACAGTTAATCTAATTATGCGGACGCGTGCAGATTCGGTGGCTGCTTTGGCACAGCGCATGGGCATCGAAACGGAAATTCCTGCTGTGCCCTCTATTGCACTAGGAGCAGCCGAAATTCCGCTTTTGGATATGGTGAACGCCTATGGTACTTTCGCCAATCGTGGAAAACGCGTGACGCCCGTTTACATCACCAAAATAGAAGATGCAAAAGGAAATATACTATTGCAGCAAGCAGCCGAAAATGTAAAAACTTCTGCTGCTCCTTTGACGACCGACGAAGCGGACATGATGAACGAAATGCTACAAACGACCGTCAATCGTGGTACGGGCATTCGCTTGCGCTATCGCTACAAATTTGAAACGCCTTTGGCAGGTAAAACGGGAACGAGCCAAAATCATTCCGATGGATGGTTTATGGGTTACACGCCCGCTTTGGTCACGGGTACTTGGGTGGGTGCGGAGTCGCCTTCGGTTTATTTCCGAGATTTGTCTTTGGGACAAGGGGCGAATACGGCATTGCCCGTTTTTGCGGAATTTTGGAAACAAATGCTCGCAGAAGAACAATTTGATCGCTACACCAAAGCTAGTTTTCCAGAGATTTCTTTGGAAGCCCGTTCCAAGCTGAATTGTGGCAGCTATGTATCTTCGGATAGTACTTATCAAAAGATTGTAGAGGAAGTGAAAGCGGCAGAATTGGTGACGAATACGCCGCAGGAAGCTAAAGTGGTGGCAGCTACTTTGGTAAGTCAGGTGGCGAGTGAAAATTGATATACTTTATATTTTTATAAACTTATGACTAAGCCGCACTAACAAGTGTTTTGTTTGTATGTTTGATCTAAAATTCTCAAACAAAAAATTACATGGCATACAGAAGCTTGCGAGAAGCGGCATTGGATTTGGAGCGAACTGGACAATTGATTCGAGTAAAAAGTGAAGTGGATCCCGATTTAGAAATTGCGGAGATTCACCGCCGATTTTTTGATCAGGGCGGGCCTGCACTTTGGTTTGAAAATGTAAAAGGCAGTCCTTTTTCGGCACTTTCCAATTTGTATGGTACTTTCGAGCGAACGGAATTTCTTTTTCGTCATACGCTCGAAAAAGTCCAAAAAGTCATAGAACTCAAAGCCGATCCTGCTAACTTTGCCAAAAATCCTTTCCGCTATCTAGGTGCACCTTTCACTGCGCTTTCTGCTCTACCCAAAAGAAGAAGATTCAACAGACCGACCTTGTACGGTACGACAAGCATTGACCAACTGCCATTGATTAAATCTTGGCCAATGGACGGCGGGGCTTTCGTCACCATGCCACAAGTCATCACTTTGCCGCCCAATACCAAAAGCGTCATGCAATCTAATATTGGTATGTATCGCGTGCAACTTTCTGGTAATGAATATGAAATGAATCACGAAGTTGGAATGCACTACCAATTGCATCGAGGCATTGGTGTTCATCATACGATGCACAATGCAAGCGATGTACCTTTTCGTGCTTCGGTAGTCATTGGTGGTCCGCCTTCCTACGCTTTTTCTGCCATTATGCCCTTGCCAGAAGGATTAAGTGAGATGACCTTTGCAGGTATGCTGGGCGGCAGACGCTACGGATACACTTGGCAAAATCAGCAGCTTGTTCCTACTGATGCAGATTTTGTTATTACGGGCATCATTCGAAAAAATGAAAAGAAACCAGAAGGCCCTTTCGGCGATCATTTGGGCTATTATAGTCTGGAGCATGATTTTCCAGTCATGGAAGTCGAGAATGTGTATCATCGCAAGGATGCGATTTGGCATTTTTCAGTGGTGGGTCGTCCACCGCAAGAAGACAGTAGCTTTGGTTACCTGATTCATAAAATTGTAAAACTGCTCACGCCTCAAGAGTTTCCAGGCATACACGAAATCAATGCCGTAGATGCGGCGGGGGTACATCCACTTTTGCTCGCCATTGGTAGCGAACGGTACATGCCTTTTCGGGAGCGCAAACCAGAGGAAATTTTGACGCAAGCCAATCGCATCATTGGTTCTGGACAAACCTCGCTCGCTAAATTCTTAATCATTGCTGCTAAAGGCGATGATCCTAAAGTGACGACGCACGACATCAGCGATTTTTTCCGCCACGTTTTGGAGCGTGTGGATTGGACGCGAGATTTGCATTTTCATACGCGCACGACCATCGATACTTTGGATTATTCGGGCAGCGGTTGGAATGAAGGCTCGAAAGTCATCATGGCTTGCTGTGGCGAAAAAAGGCGAGATTTGAAAGCAGAACTACCAACAGATTTTAGCTTGCCAAATGGCTTTCGGGAAGCGCGATTTGTGCAGCCTGGTATCTTAGCCATACAAGCCAATCCTTTCGTGGATGAAAATAGCCGAGAAGAGATGAAGAACTTAGCAGATTATTTGAAGCGTTTTGATTGGGCGGAAATTCCAATGATTGTAGTCTGTGATGACAGCCAATTTTTAGGAGCAACTTTGAATAATTTCCTTTGGGCAACTTTTACGCGTACCAATCCTTCGCATGACATTCATGGCGTTGATAGCTTTGTGCAATTCAAGCATTGGGGTTGTCGTGGTGCTTTGATTTTGGATGCCCGTATTAAGCCGCACCATGCACCAGAATTGATTCCAGATAAAAAAGTTGTAGAAAAGGTGGATCGTTTATTTAGTAAGGGTGGGGAGTTGTATCGCTTATAAAATTACTTCAATAGGATTGTTGTAAATAGCAACTACTCTTGCTTACAAAAGCAGGTGGAATAGATTCTTCTTTTAGAGCATGCTTGGAGCAGGATCGAACTGTAAATCAATAGTTTGCGGTTCACGCCTAAGGCGGACACGGTTTGACGAAGAAAATCATGGCGACTTTATCGAGATAAACGAGCTATGATTTTCAAAATCAAGTTCGTAAAATGTTGGTTTACAGGAAGATAATACTCCAAATATGCTCTTAGTTATCTGTTATTATTCTCTTTTCGATCACAAATTGGCAGGCAAGCAATAAAAAATGGACATCAGACTTTAAAGTTTTAAAAACTTCAAAAGTCTTCGAGCAACTACCAGCTTTTCGAGCTAAGAGGAATGATGATCATTATATTATTAGCTTACTCCATCCCCCTAATCGCCGTCAAATATTTATTTACTTCTTCTTTCACTTTTGGGAACAAAAAGAATAAGCCAATCATATTTGGAAAAACCAATGCCAAGATCATCGCATCAGAAAATTTGATGACGGCGTCAAGGGTAGCGGCAGAACCGATAACCACGAAAACCAAAAATAAGACCTTATAAGTAACATCAGCAGCTTTGCTTCTGCCGAAAAGATATTTCCAAGACTGTATGCCGTAATACGACCAAGAAATCATGGTAGAGAAAGCAAACAATACAATCGCCAGCGTCAAAATGTAAGAGAAGCCAGGAATGACCGAGTCGAAAGCCATACTCGTCAAATCCACGCCACCAACCGATTGCTGTGATGCTGTAATCAAAACACTACTACTTACATCTCCTTCTGCACCATAATTGAAAACGCTTTGTAGATTCGTACCATCAATATTGAAGAAAATGATCACCAAAGCCGTCATCGTACAAATGACCACCGTATCTATAAAAGGCTCTAGCAGAGCAACGACGCCTTCGCTCGCTGGGTACTTGGTTTTTACGGCAGAGTGCGCAATGGCAGCAGAACCTGCACCTGCTTCGTTGGAGAAAGCGGCTCTTTGAAAACCAACAATCAAAACACCGACTAGACCGCCAAGACCCGCCATGGGCGTGAATGCACCAGTGAAAATAAGACCCAAAGCTTCGTCGATGTAGGAGAAATTAGCAAGAATGATAAAGAGCGCTGCTAAGACATAAATTCCTGCCATGAAAGGCACAATCTTCTCTGTAATTCCAGCAATGCGCTTGATACCACCAATGATAACAATACCCACCAAAACTGCCAACACGACACCAATAATAAAACCCGTAGAACCACCTTCTAAACCAAATAAAGAAGTCAATTGAACAGTTGCTTGATTGGACTGAAAAGCATTGCCACCACCAAAGGAAGCACCCACACAAAGGATCGCAAAAAGTCCGCCTAGCACTTTACCCAAGCCCCCTGCGCCTCTCTCTTTCAAGCCTTTTGAAAGGTAATACATCGGACCCCCGTAAACTGTTCCATCTGGCCCGACATCTCGGTAAGCTACGCCCAGCGTACATTCCACGAATTTGGAAGACATACCGATGAGTCCACAGACAATCATCCAGAAAGTTGCTCCTGGACCACCCATCGCAATTGCGACCGCCACTCCCGCAATATTACCCAACCCGACGGTGCCAGAGACTGCAGTGGCTAGTGCTTGGAAATGGCTCACTTCCCCTTCTTCGCCTTCATCCCGAATCGTATTGGGAATGTCGCCATCATCCATCATCAATTCTGAGCGGATATTTGCTTGCTTTTCAATTTCATCGTATTTTCCACGTACTGTATTGATGGCTAGAGGAAATTTAGTGATGCCTGGGAAGCCAAAATAAATGGTGAAAAAAGTAGCCCCAACTACCAATAAAATCACGACAAAGGGAATTGAAAATGCTCCTAGTGTAATAGGCGTAAACACTAAATCTTCCCAACCCACCGCGTAAGGCATTACGGCATCATTGATTTTTTCATCTATTCCTTTCTCTTGCGCAAAACTTAAAAATGGAAGGAGGGATAGGAATCCAATCAATAGTAGCAACTTTTTCATAGTGTTTTTTATCTGTTAGTCAATTCTTATTTTATTCACGGGGAACTTACCCAATTAGTATAGACTACTAAATCTTCAAGATTTGTCAAATCAAGTGTAAGGGAACTTGTAAAAAATACTCTACCCATTTTTAATTTTCTCCCAAACTACTACTGCCTTGCTCATCAGTCAGGTAACACAGGCTATCTTCCTTCTTCGCGCCTTGTATTAGTTCGCGATAATTCTCAAAAATTTGGGTAGCTTATCTTTTACAAATTCCCTTAAGTTATTATTGAACTTTCACTAACTTTTAGCTCTTCCTGTGTTCGAGTAAATTCTAATGTGATCGCACTATTTTGCTATTTCAGCGGGTAAATAAGAATATTAGGAACGAGGGATGAATAAACTGAGGTTCTTGACAAGATATTTTTGTGCTAACGGAGGCAGAAAAATCGCAATCCGCCTTAGGCGGACACAAGACTTTTTCTAACGAGAAGTAGCGCAAAACCTGTTCGCCTAAGGCGTAAAGATGAAGTCAAGAATCTGAGGTTATTTGTGCGTCGTTCCTTAGGTTGCCATTTTATGAAACTCCTGTGATTTCTTTTTCTATTGAATTTGTAGTTTTGTGGCTTAATCTGGCCATTCTCACTACAGTACTGGCTAAAAAGACAATAGACTTTTGAAGTTTATGATAGTTGTGAAATCCGAACTTCATAGAAATTGAAACTTCAAAAGTCTTCACGCCCATCCATTGCAAATGTCTAAGGTGAGAATCGCTGGGCTCAAAGCTGACGACGATTATGAAAGTTACTGATTATTTCGAGAAAGCAAACGGAAAAACACTAATCTCTTTTGAAGTGCTTCCGCCTTTGAAAGGCGGAAGCATGCAATCTATATTTGATACGCTTGATCCATTAATGGAATTTAAGCCGCCCTTCATTGATGTGACTTACCATAGAGAGGATTTTGTCTATCGTAAAAATGCGACGGGACATTACGAAAAATCCTCTATTCGCAAACGACCAGGCACCATTGGTATATGTGCTTCTATTATGCACCGCTACGGCGTGGATGCTGTACCACACTTGATTTGCGGTGGTTTTACAAAAGAAGATACCGAAAATGCCCTTATTGACCTCAATTTTCTAGCGATCAATAATGTATTGGTTTTGCGCGGAGATGCCCGCAAATTTGAAGGCAAGTTTATTCCAGAAAAAGAGGGGCATCAGTACGCGATTGATTTAGTAAAACAAGTGGTGGATATGAACAATGGCGGGTACTTGGATGGCGGCATTGACAATGGAACGAAAACTGATTTTTGCATAGGTGTGGCGGGCTATCCAGAGAAGCATTTTGAAGCCCCCAACATGAATTTCGACCTGGAGTGGACAAAGAGAAAAGCAGAAGCGGGAGCAGATTACATCGTCACGCAGATGTTTTTTGATAACCAAAAATACTTCGATTATGTGGATGCTTGCCGAGCCGTAGGCATTGATATTCCCATTGTGCCAGGACTGAAACCCATCACAAAAAAGTATCAACTGACTTCGCTTCCGAGGCTGTTTCATCTGGATTTGCCACAAGATTTAGCCAATGAAGTCGAGAAAGCAAAAAATGCTGCTGACCGCCGACAAGTCGGAATCGAATGGGCAATTGCACAGTCCAAGGAGTTGAAAGAACGAGGCGTTCCTTGCTTGCACTATTACACGATGGGCGATACGGCTACTATTCGATCCATTGTAGAGGCGGTGTATTAGAATTATCAGCAATTTCCCCTCTTACGATTCATCTCCAAAACTGCCTTTTCGATGCCCTCTGGCGTCAGTGGGAACATAGAGAAAACTTGCTGTATCCAAGTTGTGGTAGTAGAAGTCCGCCAAAACCTTTCGCGCATCGGATTGAGCCAAGCAGAGCGTCGAAAACGCATCTTCAAAGCCGTCCATTCTCTGATGCTGTCTTGATCCAATTCGTAGGGTGCCATATCCGCATCGCCTACCACAAAGAGGCTGTAATTCTTATCTAGTTTCAAGATTTGTTGTAAAGGAACAAACTGTGTGCGTGCTGCATTGGCGTACAAACCACCATAGATCGTGTTGTGGAAATAGTAGGTCTTCAGATCATGCGCAAAACGCGTTTTCATCTTTGTGAAGAGCTTTTTTACGCTTTTTACGTAAGGCGACATAGAAAAGCCTCCGTTATCAACCAGTAGTAGCACTTGTAGCTTTTGTTGTTTATCTTCGCGCTCATAAGGCAGAAAAATACCGCCTTGCTTTAGTCCCTCTTTGATCGTAATTGGAATATCAAGTACCTGCTCCGTAGCCGATTCTTCTATTCCTTTCAAAGCCGCCAAAGCCGCATCAATGTTGTCATCTCGAAGAACAGCTTTGGTGTCTATTGGATAGAAAGCACGATTTTCGACTACTTGCCGCGCCATCTTTCCACCACCATTTCCTCCCTTGCGAATACCGCCCGCAGCATTTCCTTCGTTGCCATAGGGTGAAGTACCACTCTTCCCAAGCCAATGATCTCCACCTTGATGCCGCTCCCTTTGTCGGCGTGCCACCTCTTCCATGCGTTTTCGCAATTCATCTAGCGGAATATCTCTGTAATCTAGAGCATCCTTTGTTCTTATATTGCTTGTGTCATCTTGCTTGCCACTATCAGCACGCTTAGGATCATCTGCTTCGAAGGAAGAAGTCGCATCTAGTAATTGACTGACATCCAATTGCGTCAAATGAACTTCGTCTAGAAACTGATTAATTAAATCGTCCAAATCTGCCTCTTCCAAAAGATTGTCTTTCAACGCACCTGCTAGCCATTCCACAAAAGTTTCCGACCTCAAAACAGCATCTTTCAGACTTTCCTTTCCTTGAATATTCACGTCTAAAAAATAGGCATAAAAAGCCATGACGAAAGGACCAAATTCTTTAGGCTCATTGGTCACTAAAGATTTTAGGAACACGTACAAATCCCCCAAAGTACGGACTAAGTTACGTTCCACGCCTTTTTGTAGCAAAAGTAAGATTCTTACATCTGCTCGTAAGCCATATTTCCTGAAATGTGCTGGAAGTGTAGAGAACATTTATTTTGAGCATTGAATTTTTAGTATGTTTATTTGATTGCAAGTGAACTCATTTGGGTATCGCCTTTTATGCAAGAGCGCGTTTGTTTGCAAATCATCCAGAGTTGTTTATTTTAAGGTAAAAATCTTAGTGTAGAATGATAAAGATATGTATTAATGTGTAAATGAAAGTAAAAAGTAATAAAAAACACCTTTCAGTTCATGCTTTTTTCACTACAAATTGTATCTTTGCGCTTCTTTTGAAAAGTGCTTTATTTCGTAAAGCATTAGCTAAAAATCATCATTAACTATGTTTGCAATTGTCACTATTGCCGGTCAGCAATTCAAAGTTGAGGAAGGTCAAGAAATCTTCGTCCACCGGCTAGCGGCTGAAGAAGGAACAGAAATTTCCTTCACCGACGTGCATCTCATCGGAGACGGTGATAGCGTCCGTATTGGAAAACCTACATTGGAAGCAGCCAAAGTTGCTACCACCGTTTTAGGTCATCAGAAAGGAGGTAAAGTGATTGTCTTCAAGAAAAAGCGAAGAAAAGGATACAGAAAGAAGAACGGACATCGTCAGCAATTTACCAAAATTAAAATTGATAGTATTGCTGGTTAGAAGAGTAGAAAATCACTTAATTTAGCCTTGTTTGACAATTTTTCCAGTTTGTTGATTTTAGTATGCAAGACTTTTGAAGTTTCAAAATCAAAGATGTTAAGCACAAAGCTTTCTGGGCTAAGCCTCAAAGGTCTGGTATTCATATTTTGTAAAAGTTGTTGAAGAGCCTTCACTTTCGTTTTATTTTTTTATCAAATTGAAAAAGCGCATTAATCATGGCACATAAAAAAGGAGTAGGTAGTACGGATAATGGTCGGGACAGTAAGAGTAAAAGGCTCGGTGTAAAGCTTTTTGGTGGACAATATGCAAGAGCAGGAAACATTATCATTCGTCAGCGCGGCACTAAGTATCATGCAGGGGAAAACACTTATTTGGGGAAAGATTTCACCTTGCACGCAGCCGTTGATGGTACGGTAGCATTCAGAAGACGTCGCCAAAATAGGGTATATGTAAGTATTGTTCCTGATACGCAAGAACTTCCTACTAGAAACACCAGCCCGAAAGTTTCGGATAAAGAACTGAAAGATTCAACGATTCCTGTAGAGGATGCAGTGGTAGTGGATGCTGGCGCAGGAGGCATAAATCCAGTTATGGATATTGAAGATGTAGTGGCAGAAGCTACTGTCGTGGATGTGGCGACTGAGGAAGAGGTGGCAAGCAATCCTGCTGTAGTGGAGGAAGAAGCAAGTGTTCCAGTGATGGCAGCAACACCAGTAGTGGAAGAAGAATTGAAAGCAGTAGAGGAACAAGTAGAAGAAGCAAAAGATAATGAAGAACCACCTGCCATTGAGCCAGTGGAAGAACTCAAAAAGGACAAGCTGACGAAGATCGAAGGCATCGGTCCTAAGATTCAAAGTTTGCTTTATGAAGCAGGAATCCTTACCTTTGTAGCATTGTCGGGTACAGAGCCAGAAAAAATCAGAGAGATTTTATTGGCTGCGGGCAATCGCTACAAAATGCACAACCCAACAACTTGGCCGAAGCAAGCCGCACTAGCCGCAGCAGGTCAATGGGACGAATTGAAAGAATACCAAGATAAATTGGACGGTGGCAAGGAAGTTGCTTAGTCTATGAATCTAATTCAAGAATAAGATCACAATCTACATGTATGCAAGCCTTACGCCTTCGGGTGTAGGGCTTTTTTTTTGATTAAGCAGTTCACAGATGAATACACTGCTCACAAAATTTTCTGCTAAACAATATCGCCTAGCACTTTTGCTACTAGGGCATTCCTTTTTTGCTACTTTGATTATTTGGAGCATCGTTTTTTACAAAGAACGCATGCTGCATTTCGATTCAGCTTACTATGCTTTCAATATACTTTACAGTGGTGATTTTTACATCGCACACGGCAGGACGGTCAGCTACGCCTCTCAACTACTGCCTTTGCTTGCGCTAAAAATGGGCTGGTCTTTGAAAACTTTCCTGATACTGTACTCTTGCTCTTTTATGTTGCTCTTTTACGGTATCTATAATCTGATTGTCTATGGATTCAAGAATGTAGAAGGTGGTATATTTTTAGCGCTCGCTGTGAGTTTAATGGTGCGCTATAAATTTTACGCAGGTATTTCGGAGGTCTATTTCTCCTTGGCTATCGCTGCTTTATTGATCGCTTGGCTCACCAAAGACCGAGATCGTTTTTATCGTTTAACGAGTTGGCAAAATCTACTAATTGGTATGGGATTGGTTTTGCTTTTGACCACAGGGCATCCAATTATTGTGCTGCCTGTACTCAGCTTCTTTGCCTTTGATGTATGCTACAACAAGCGTTGGAAAGATCGCTATAATTGGGGATTGATTATATTTACTTTGGGCATTTTCTATCGCCGTTTTAGTAAGATACAAGCGGATACAGGCAGTTATGAAAGCAATCGATTTAACAATGCTTTTGCACAATTGGAAGAATTTTGGACTTTGTTTGACTTGAAAATATGGGAGATTTTGAAGTGGTACTTTGAAACGCAATACGCTTTCCCGATTATTTTAAGTTCCTTGCTGATTCTTGTTTTGTTGTTCAGAAAAAAGATACTCAGCAGTCTGGTACTTTTGCTTTCCGTAGCGGCTTTGGTGGCTATGATTATGGTGACTTACTCCTATGTGAATGGAAAAATCTACGCCATGATAGACGGCTACATCGGGTTGATTGGCTTGGTCTTGGCAATTCCCATTTTCTTTGTAGTCCTGAAATCTAAACAATACTTTTTGAGTACGCTCCTAATTACTATTCTGCTTATTTTTAATTTGCATAGGATATACGGGACACGAGAATTCTTCCAAAAAAGACAAGTATTGATTGAAAAGATGGTGGAGGATAATGCGAAAGTAGATCAACGAAAATTAGTCCTTCGAATGCAAGATTTCATCTGGGATAAATTTTGGTATCCTTGGGCACTTCCTTATGAAAGTTTACTACTTTCTTCCATAGATGCTCCCGAAAAAGCGGCGAGTATCTATGTACCTAAATGGAATGACGGAGAAAAAGAATGGTCGAAGTTTCAGCAAAAATTGGGCGGCGATGGCAAAGCGATTAATAAATTCCCAAAACAGTATTTTGAATTGGATCGGAACATGCCCTTAGTGATTACGCGCTTTCCTGATGGATATAAATAAGTATATCAAAGTTCCGTATTTCTGCTTACCAGACGTTGCGTAGCTTGGTATTCGTCATCCTCCATGCCGTCGCCGTCCCAGTCCAAAAGTCCTACGTACTGACTTGTTCCATTTTCTATTCTGATTTCGTAAGTGTAGGAAGCATTTGGTGAAATAAGCATTAGCGTATCTCCGATGATGTTCCAAAGTCCTCTTTGCGTATCGTAAACATTATTATTTACATCCAAAAAATCTTGCCGATAGGTGCTATCGGACATGAAATAAGAGCGTACGGGTTTCACAAAAAGTACTTCTTCCCAATTTTCCTCCTTTACCTCGAAAACCCTTAAAGAATCAGGAATGCCGAGTGCTTGGTTAAAAGTTACTTTCAAGGAAGTTTGCTCCCAAACGCCAATCAGATCGCTTCTTTGCAAAGAAAGTGGCTCACTTTCTGCCTCAGATTCTACAGTGGTCTCGGTTTGGCAAGCCAATAACAATAGCAGAAAAATCTTTGCTAAATTCTTCATTTCGTTTTACTTTTTGGCTGAGTGACAATTTTTTATTTGCAGAATTGAGGGTAGGCTAGACTTTTGAAGTTTTAGCTTGAGATGTACTAGAACCAAGCCTAGGAAAGAAACTTCAAAAGCCTAGCATCAATGTTTTGCTGCAATTGTTAAGTAGCCTATTTCTTATCCAGTTTCTTCAACACCTCAATCAAGCGATTCATCATTTCATTAGTGAAATCCAAATGGGTCACGAAGCGAATTGTTTGTACACCAAAAGCGACGGCTAAAATATTTTTCGCTTTTAGTTGCTCTAAAAAGGTATCCGCAGTATAAGGTGCTTTCACATCAAAAATTAGAATATTGGAATGTACAGGACGGATATTTTCTACATAGTCAAGCTCAGAAAGCACTGCTGCAATTTGCTTACTTCGATCATTGTCCTCTTTCAATCGGGCTCGCTGGTGTTCAAGGGCATACAGTCCTGCCGCTGCCAAATAACCCGCTTGCCTCATGCCACCACCCATGACTTTACGATAGCGACGCGCTTGCTGAATAAAGGCTTGCTCACCGATCAGCAAAGAACCCACAGGTGCCCCTAAACCTTTGGACAAACAAATAGAGATGCTATCGAATAAATGACCCACTTCTCTAGTGTCATCTTCCGTCTCGGCCAGCGCATTGAATAGGCGCGCACCGTCCAAATGTAGCTTTAAATTTCGTTCCAAGCAAAGTTGTCGAATCGGACGAATTTCCTCCAAAGTATAGTAAGTACCCCCGCCTTTGTTGCAAGTGTTTTCCAGCACGACGAGTTTGGAAATGGGCAACCAATCATAAACGGGTTTTATAGCAGATGAAACCTGTTCCGCCGAAATTTTCCCATTCTCCCCTTTCAACAAATTCATTGAAACGCCCGAATTAAACGCATAACCGCCCGTTTCGTATTGATAGACGTGGGACTTTTCATCACAAATCACTTCATCCAATGGATTGGTATGCGTTTTGATAGCGATTTGGTTGGTCATCGTGCCAGAAGGGCAAAACAAAGCTGCTGCTTTCCCGAACATCTTTGCCGCGTGTTCTTCCAGCGCATTCACTGTAGGGTCTTCGCCAAATACATCATCGCCTACTTTTGCTTGCATCATCGCTTCTAGCATTGCTTGGGTCGGACGCGTGACGGTATCGCTCATTAAATTAATGGTCATTTTCTTTTTCTTTTTTATGCTTTTCGGAGAATGCAAACTGTGTATGAAGTGCCTCGTTAGGTACTTTGGCTATCCACCTAAGCTTGGACAAACTTAATCGTCTGCTTTTTATGTCTTTCCTCAAAGGTATTTGCAAATCAGCTACTTAGATAGAAGGCATCAGCCTCCTTGTGTCCGCCTTAAGCGTGAGGCTAATGCCTTCCATCTTCTACAATTTTACACAGGTAGCAGGCACTTTATTTTAGCAGTCAAAGTTAATTCTTTTTTACTATTTTTACTTTGCTTGCAAAGTGTAAAGAACTTGAAAAAAATAACCTTATCTACCGCCGTCACATGCTATGAAGGCAAAAAAGTACTTTTCTGATCTTCTCCACAAAGTGCACCCATGTCCATTGAAATGAATGCCAATGCTAAATCAATTGGATAATTTTTATTCGTGTACTCGTGTATTCGGGTTCTGAATGATTTCATTTGGTCAGCATTATTTATGGAAGCTCACGTTTATCTTCAAATCATATGGGCGTCACGCCTTAGGCGGACAAGTCGAGCCCATATGATTTGATCAAGATTTTTTAAAGGTAGAAGCGGCGAATTTCGCCGCTTCTACCTTTAAAAAACCTTGATTCGTTTGGAAGGACTCGACCTGTCCGCCTCACCGTGTCCGCCTTAGGCGTGAGGCTGACGTCCTTCTAAACGAAAACAAACGAAA
>JBCCRX010000138.1:0-15101 GCA_039201015.1 Bacteroidota bacterium
AATGATTTCGATTGATTCAATATTAGCGGGCAAAATCGCAGCGAGTTGTTCGGGCAAAATCCGCTGACCGTCAAGAAAAATGATCGCTGCGCCTTTGCCCATGACCGATAAATTACCTTCATCGTCCGTTAATACTTCGGGTGTCAAGGATAAAATTTCGTTGATTGAATTACTTGTAGCTAAAAGCGTATTTGCGACACTCAATTCCATTGTACCGTCCGCTTTCTGTCGGTAGGCAGCACGCATAGCTTCCACGACTACGGTGCCTAATTCCCAATCGGGAGACGCCACCGTGATCGTTCCCAATTGTAAGATATTGTCGCGTGGTGATGCCTTTATATTAATAATCGTATCCCTGAATTCGAGGGAAGAAAGTTGCAGTAAAAAAGGAGATTGGGTGATTTCAAGCAACTCAAATTGACCGTCTAGAAAAAAAGTTGCTGCCAATAGGCTAGAATCTTTTGGGTGCAACAGTAAGGCATTTCCACTTGGTAGTTCGCCTGATGCCAAGACCAACTGCCCCTTGACCGTAAAGGAAGATTGCGCCACTAAAGGGCATACGAAAAGAACGAATGTTAGACTGATGAACCACTTCATTTTCCATTGATATTTACCGCCAATTTAAATGGCAATAAAATGCGTTCAATAGAAAGTCGCTCAACGGCAAATCAAGGTCGCTAGAAAGGTTAAATAGGCTTCATCGACTTAAAAAGTTTATCCGTCGCTGCTCGGCTCGTTTTGGTAGCTTATTGGCTTCTTTTGAGGGAAAGAAACTGTACTTTGGTAAGTAATTGATAAAGGAAAACGATCTTTCAAGATTCCTGTCTTGGGAGTGCTATCTCACTCGTTTCCTAACGAGTTGACTTAAAAAGCTCGTTAGAGCATGTTTGGAGCACTATCTTCCTATAAACCAGTATTTTCCGAACCTGACTTTGAAAATAATCGCTCGTTTATCTCGATAAAGTCGCTATTATTTTCTTCGCCAGAACCGTAAACTACTGATTTACAGTTTAATCCTGCTCCAAACAAGCTCTTAGGAAACGAGCGGATAGACGTATTAAGTTAGGAAACTTAATATACTGCAAACGAGGTAAAAAAGTACTTTCATTTTTGAAAAAGGATAGGTTTTGTTCACATCATTTACCGCTAGATTTGAGGGTAAGTTTTCGCTGAGGAGGAGGTCGACACCTCCTCAGCGAATCAAGGTAAAAAACCTTGATCAAATTTGGCAGGCTCGATGCCGCCAAATTTGAAAGTACACGTAATAGTTTGTGCTTAAAAATGTCAACAGAGTAAAATGCACTTTTTTATCCTGGACGGAGTACACATCGTTTCTATGAATGGAGTACTTACATGCTCATAAACTCCCTTTGTCATTAAACTTGTATCTAACATGGAAGAATGGACGCTAGGAAAAAAGTATCCGCTTCATCAGCATATTTTGTTTTGGCTAGCGGTGTACGCTTGCTATTGCATTGCCAATATAGAAGATCACCTGTCGTGGTCGGAGCTTTTTGTCACCTATGCTTTTAAGGTGAGTGTACAAGCAGCTATAGCGTATTATTTATTGCTCTTGGTACTACCTACTTATTTTGCACACCGTCACACGCTTCGTTTGGTTTCGTCCATATTGTTATTACTAATTGTGCTACAAGTCGTCGCAGAAAGTTGGCGGTATTTTTATTTGGAGCAGGCTTATCCTGTCACCTACTCCAATTGTATAAATCGTTACAGAAATATTGCTTATTCGGAGCGACTTTTCAATGGCATCACGATTTTTTTTAGAAATCCTGCGATTTATCTGCCGCCTGCGGTTGGACTTATGGCACTACAATATGTGCAAAAGCAGCGTAGTTTAGCGGAGTTTAAAGAGCAAAAGAAAACCAATGAACTCAAGGCACTTAAAAATCAGATGAATCCCCATTTTTTATTCAATACACTCAATAATTTATACACCTTAGCCCTTAAAAAGTCAGACAAAACGCCCGAAGTAATCGCTAGGCTTTCAGAGATTTTAGATTATATGTTGTACCGCTGCAACGACGAACTTGTGCCCATTCAAAGAGAAATAGAACTGCTAGAAAACTACTTGGAGCTAGAGAAAATTCGATATGGGGAGCGTGTGCAAATTCAATTTGATCGGCAAGTGCAGCATCCTATTCAAATTGCGCCTTTGATGCTGCTCCATTTCGTAGAGAATGCCTTCAAACACGGCGTTCGTCAGGAATTGTCGCAAGCCTCTATTCACATCCAACTGCATACTACCGCAAATACCATTGATTTTTGTATCGAAAATAGCATTGCCAATGGCACCGCAAACACCTTCGCATCAACGGAAGGCATTGGACTGCAAAACATTCGACGACAACTGCTGCTTTTGTATCCACAACGACATCAAATCGACTTTCGACGTACGACTAGCCATTTTCGGGTTCAATTAAAAATCCATACTGCATGAAATACCAATGTGTCATTATCGACGATGAAGCATTAGCAAGGGAATTAGTAGCGACCCACTTATCGCATTTTGAAGAATTAGAATTGGTGGCGACTTGCAGCACTGCCATAGAAGCACGTCGGCTCGACTTTTCCACAATTGATTTACTCTTTCTAGATATCGAAATGCCCGTCTTGAAAGGCACCGATTTTCTTGCGCACCTCACACCAAAGCCTGCTGTCATTTTCACCACTGCCTACCGAGATTATGCCGTGGAAGGCTTTAATTTAGATGCCGTAGATTATCTGTTGAAGCCCATTACTTTTCATCGGTTCTTCAAAGCCGTTGAAAAATTTTTAAAGCTCCAAACCGCTCCCAATAAGCGTAAGGAAAGCCAACAACCGCTCCCAAAAGACTTCATTTTCATTCGTAAAGATCGGAAGCAGGTGAAGCTTTTTCTATCCAATATCCTATACATTGAAAGCTTAAAAGACTACATCCAAATTCATCAAATTGACCAAAAACATACAATCAAACACAGCTTGACGCAGTTCGCACAATTGCTAGACGAGCGTTTTTTGAGAATACACCGCTCTTTCATCGTCAATACGGACCAAGTCACTGCCTACACCAAAAGAGATGTCGAAATCGGCAGTCTAGAGTTACCGATTGGATTGAATTATCGAGCAGTGGTGGATGAATTTTTTGAGCGTGTTTTTTAGGTATTTCTCTATCTCACCGTCCAAAGAGTATCCTGTCCACCAACTGATCCCCTCACTAAAAGTACATATCTCAGGCGTAAGTACAGCTTGCATACCATTCACGAATAAGCTATTTTTGTAGAAAAATCATAGCTATGGATGACTACATGAACTACATTGAGATTAATCCAAAAGGGATGTTTGGTAAGCCTGTCATCAAAGGTACGAGGATCACCGTAGAGCAAATCTTGATTGACATGGCAGCACAAAAAACACCTGATGATCTGATTGAATCTTATCCAAGATTGACAAAGGAAGGTATTTGGGCTGCGCTTCATTTCGTTGCTCACGCTATCAAAGCAGAACGAATTTATCCAATTGCAGCATGAAATTTTTAGCAGATGAAGGCGTAGAAAAGCAACCTTCTCACTTCACCGTCCAAAAAGTATCCCGCCCGCCAATCTCCTGCCGCTAATAAAATAGCTTTTTAGGCGTCAACCCTGTGTAAGTACGAATCTGTCGAATAAAATCGGCTTAATCGTAATAGACATTATCAATAGCCACTTAGTTTTCATCCAAAACCCCCATCCGCCAACGCTCCGTCTGGCTTGGATAGCGACTAGCCGCCATTTTAGCCTCCAAGTCTGCTGCCACGCTTGGAAATTGCTTGGCTACATTGATCTGTTCTTTGAGATCGGTCTCTAGATTGTATAACTCTAGCGCTAGATCGCCTTCTTCTTTGATCTGATCGCGATAGGCTTTCCACTTTCCTTGCCGAATGGCTTGTGCACCTCCTTTTTCAGGAAATTCCCAATACAGAAAATCGTGCTGCTCTTGCTCCGTAGTTTTGCCTAGTAGGGTGGGCGCGAAGCTGATGCCGTCCATGGCTTGTTTTTGAGGTAAATCCGTCTCCGTCAAGGCACAAATCGTCGGGAAAAAGTCCCAAAAAGCGGCGATGTGGTCGCTTTCACTGTTGGCTTCGATGTGATTGGGCCAACTAGTAATCAAAGGCACACGAATACCGCCTTCCCGCAAGGAGGCTTTTACGCTTTTAGAATCATTGCGCAAAGGTTCGGCACTTTCAAAAAAGTCAATATCCACTTGCTCGACAAAGCTGGGTCCGTTGTCGCTCGTAAAAATGATAATCGTATTTTCGTAAGCCCCTGTTTCCTTCAATTTTTCTACCAATTCCCCAACTTGTTTATCCAAATAAGAGATCATTGCCGCATAAGTCGCTTTGGGATATTGACAAGGCACATAAGACTTACCTGTGTAAGGCTCTTCTGCTCCAAATTTTGCTTGATAATGCGCTACCCAGCGTTCTGGTGCTTGCAATGCCAAATGCGGAATGGGGGTGGCATAATACAAGAAAAAAGGCTGGTCTTGCTGGTTTTCTACAAATTGAAGGGCCTCTGTTTGCATTAAAGTAGCAGCATAATCTGCTTGATTGTAAGGGGCATAGCTAGCAGTTTCATCCGCTTCAAAGTCATTGCTCACGGCTTGATGCGGTGGCACCAAAGTGTTATTGAGCATCACGCGTTCTTCGTTTTTCCAAAGATGCGTGGGGTAGTAAGTGTGCGCCTGTCGCTGGCAATTGTAGCCATAAAAAAAGTCAAAACCTTGCTTGTTGGGGGTGCCTTCTGATTCGGGTGCACCCAAGCCCCATTTCCCGACACAAGCCGTTTTGTAGCCTTTCTCTTGCAATTGTTCGGCGAGCGTGATGATGCTATCGGGTAGTGGTCGTTGTCCTTCTAAAGTCGGATTTTCGTACATCGCCTCAAAGCTCCAAACATTTCCTCTTTCCGCCCATTCATCATTGCCTCTCACGTGGGCGTGTCCAGTGTGTTGTCCAGTCAGTAATACACAGCGCGCGGGTGCACAAACGGCTGAACCAGAGTAGAATTGCGTAAATTTCATGCCATTGGCTGCCAATTCGTCCAAGTGTGGTGTTTCGATGATTTTTTGACCATAAGCGCCTAGTTCTCCATAGCCAAGATCATCAGCCAAAATGAGAACAATATTGGGAGGTGTTTCTGTTGATATTTGTTCAGATTGTTGCACTTCTTGGCAACTGGAAAAGAGAAAAAATGATAGATAAAAGAAAAGTGGTTTGAATTTCATTTTATTTCGTTTTAAAACTTGATCTTTCACTCGAAGAGTTGAGCCAGATAAGAAAGCACTTTTTCTACGTCTGTTTTTCTATTTATAATAAAAGTAGCACTAGAATCAGGCATATCCGCATGGATGAAGTCAACGTCAGAAAATATATTTTTGAATAAAAGTTCATATATTCTGAATCGCTGAGACCTCCCTTCTTCTTGTTCATCCAAAGAGCTCACTCCGACTGCTCCAAAAGAAGCAACTTCACATTTTTCTTCTAAAAAATCAAGCATAATTTGAAGGCAAGTACCTATGATCTTCATGCTATCGTTTACATGTGTTTCTACACGATATTTGTTGTGACTGTTTTTATCTTTTCTTTGGTGAAACTTGATAAAATAGACATCATATTCAAATTCTTTTAAGCGCACAATATAACGATTCGATAATTTATCATCGAAAAAGTAGAGCCAAGCATTTTTGTAATCTGTTAGCTTAGGAAAACCCCTTTCCCTACTTATCACTTTGTAAGCGTAACTGCTATCAAACATGCCTATTTGCGATATTTATAAGCAGTAGTCCTTCTTTCCCAAAGTTCATTTTGGGGAATCACACGAAGCCCTTTTTCTTCAAACTTTACTTGATCTAAAGACTGAAACGCAATATCAATTTTCTGGTTTAAACGCTCAGAAATATCAACGAATTTCAAGATTAAAGTAATCATCGGTCGCTGATACCATTTTGCTTTTATTTCCTCCTTGAAGTGTTTTTTTAAATCAATCTTTGTTTCTTGATTGTATCGTAACTGTATTGTTTTCAGTGTCTTATAATTGTCTTTGTTAAGAACGAATTCTTTTTTCAGTAAATATCTAAGAAAAATGATTAAGATAATTAGAGAAAAAGAAACAATCACACAATTCGCAAAAGAAAGATTAAGGCTTCGCCTACTTGATTTCGTGATGCCAAGCAAATATATAATTACAGCATTGACCCAGTTGTAGGGTAGAATTTGTTGAGTATTTAAAGACATAAGCTCTCAAACATAGATATTTTGGAAAAAGTTTCTAGTGCGACTATCCTTGAAAATATAATAATCTAAAGTAGAAGCTCAAGAAAGTTAAGAACCTGTTCATTGAATAATTGTATTACTCAAATGTAGCATTTTAACCCCAAACTGACAAAAACATGATAAATTATATTTATTTTGGCAAATTCTGAATTTTCAGAAGTAATTGAAAGTTCAGAATTTTAAACACATATAAAATGGTGTTCTTTAGTGTAAACCAAATATTGTTTTGTAGCAAAAATGTCATAATTTAGATAGAATCTAAATAGATTTAAATCGCTTCAACAATTGACCTCCAGTTGGGAAATAATGTTGTTCTATTATATATTTGTGTTGACAAAGCAGTGACAAATAATTGTTCACGAATAAGCGAAATCATTTTTGATTTCATACACAATCGTTATCATTCCCAAACCACAAAATATAATAAGGGCAATAGAGATATTGACACAATTTGCAGTAAGTAATATGAGATTATCAAGATATATTTTTTCATTCATTGTACTTCTACTGAGCCTCAATGCAAGTACGGCTCAAGAGGGCGATATCGCTTCGGGTGAGGCATTGTTTGGTGCGCAGTGTGCGACCTGTCATGCTAAAAACATGAAGACGAATGCCACTGGTCCAGCTTTAGGTGGCGTACAGGAGCGTTGGGCAGACTATCCAGAAGAAGACTTGTACGCTTGGATTCGTAACTCTCAGAAGCTGATTGCGGAAGGGCATCCTCGTGCAGTGCAGGTATGGAACGAATGGAAACCCACTGTGATGAATAGTTTCACTGCGCTGACAGACGATGAAATTGCTAATATGCTAGTTTACATAGACGCGGTTTACAAAGGAGAGTATCCTAAAGTGGCAGCCGTGGTTGGTACTGATGGGGCTGGGGATAATGTCGTTAAAGAAGGCATCAATAAACCCCTTTTCATCGCCCTTTTCGTCATTCTAGCACTCTTGGCAGTTGTCCTAGCACGTATCATTTCCAATCTAAATTATCTAGCAGAAGTAAAAGAAGGCAACGATAAAGCCAAGCGTCGAACGCTAGTGGATGTACTGACCAGTAGAGGAGTTATTGGATTTGTGATTTTTGCGCTAGTCGTACTGGGTGGTTATACCACAGTAAACAATGCAATTGAATTGGGGCGCCAGCAAGGTTATGAGCCAGAGCAGCCTATTAAATTTTCTCACGCTACGCACTCTGGTCTGCACAAGATAGAATGCCAATATTGCCATGATGGGGCGCGCCGTTCTAAGCATTCCGTCATTCCTGCTACGAATACTTGTATGAATTGCCACCGCGCAATCAAGGTCGGCTCAAAGTATGGCACACAAGAGCTAACGAAAATCTATGCTTCTATTGGTTATGATCCAAGCACAGATAAATATATTGAGAACTACGATAACTTAAGCCAAGAAGAAGTGAAAGCTATTTATACACAATGGATTGCAGATAATTACCTAGATGCAAATAAAGAGAATCCAAAGGCACTAGAGAAGATAGGAGAAGTACAGGAACAGCAATGGGATAACATTTTCACTTCCTTGACCAATGACATCAAGCCTAAGGTGCAAGGCCCAATTGAGTGGATAAGGATTCACAATATGCCAGACCACGTTTATTTCAATCACGCGCAGCACGTCACTGTAGGTAAGCAAGAATGTCAAACTTGCCACGGACCAATTCAAGAAATGGAAGTGGTCTATCAGTATTCTCCGCTTTCTATGGGTTGGTGTATCAATTGTCACAGACAGACCGAAGTGGATTTTGCGAATAATGACTATTACGATTCCTATAAGAAATATCACGAAGAAATGCAGAAAGGAGATCGAGAAGCAGTGACCGTAGAAGATGTTGGTGGATTGGGATGTCAGAAGTGTCACTACTAGGAATTACAAGGACTTGTAAATCGGAAAGTCGGGCATCAGAAAGATTGATTGCTGTATCAGAGCAGTAGATTATTTATAAGAAACCACAAAAAACTATGAAAATAAAAAAAGATAAAAAGTCAGTTGAAAACTGATCGTTTATAAGAATAATTTATGAAAGAATTGAATCAGGATACGTGGTTGGGAGTAGAGCATCTGAACAATGGCGAAAAGTTGGCAGAAATGTCCAATCAGGAGTTTGTTCAGCTACCCATCGTGGAGCAATTGTCAGAAGAAAAGACACTTGACACGACTTCCAATCGTCGTGACTTCTTGAAGTATTTGGGCTTTGGTTTGGGAGCAGCTACCATTGCGGCGAGTTGTGAAACGCCTGTGCGCAGAGCATTGCCTTATGTCGTCAAGCCCGATGAGGTCATACCAGGTGTGGCTACCTACTACGCTACGGCTTTCAGTAGAGGAGGTGATGTTTGTCCCGTCTTGATTAGAACTAGGGAAGGCCGACCAATTAAAGTAGAAGGGAATAAGTTGTCGAAATTGACACAAGGTGGTACGACGGCTAGGGTGCAGGCGAGTGTACTAGACTTATATGATGTCAATCGTTACATCCGACCTTTCAAAGTAGAAAGCGGAAAAGTGCTCAAAGACGATCAGGATAAAATAGATTGGGAAATAGCGGATACAGAGATTAAAGCAGCACTTTCAAAGGCACGCAAAGTATATATCGTTTCCAATACCATCAATAGTCCAACAACGCTTCGCGCTCTGGAAGAATTCAAAGCAAAATACAACGCACAACATGTCGTTTATGACCCCATTTCCAACTCCGCAATTTTAGACGCAAATAAGCAAGATTTTGGACAAAGGCTAATTCCAAATTATCATTTTGAGAAAGCGGAGGTGATAATGAACTTCGGTGCAGACTTCTTAGGTACTTGGATTTCTCCCGTCGAATACTCTGCAGATTACACCAAAAACCGAATGATAAAAAAAATCAAAGAGCCAAAAATGTCCCGTCACATTCAAGTAGAGAGTTTTATGTCCATGACAGGTTCAAATGCGGATGATCGTGTCATCATAAAGCCTTCTGAGCAAGGAGCAGCCATTGCGACCTTGTATAATGTGATAGCAAAGGAAGCAGGAGTAGCAAGAATAAATGCTCCAATCCTAAGAGATAGTAAAGGAAAAGAGATAGAGCACTATGCAAAAGAACTACTGGCGCACAAAGGCAAATCCTTAGTGATTTCAGGTTCAAATAATGTCGGAGAGCAATGCTTGGTGAATGCCATAAATCATTTGCTGGAAAATTATGGTGCTACAATTGAATTTAACCATGCCTCTTTGCAGCGTCAAGGTTCTGATAAAGCAATCTTAGATTTTGCCAAGCAAGTAAGCAGCGCAGACGTGGTTATCTTTTGGGACGATGTAAACCCTGTTTTTGATTTGCCCAACGGAAAGCAATTTGCGGAGGCACTCTCAAAAGCAAAAATGAAAATCTCTTTCGCAGGGGCACCGACCGAAACGGCAGAGGCTTGCGATTATATATTACCTATTCCTCACTTCTTGGAAGCATGGGGCGATGCCGAAGCCAAACGCGGTATGTATGCGACCATACAGCCGACCATTGCGCCTTTATTCGATACAAGACAAGCCGAAGCTACGCTTTTGATTTGGGCAGATAGTCCAAATTTTGATGCGAGCGCCGAGCAGCCTTGCTACGATTACATGAAGCAAACTTGGAAAGATACAATTTTTCCTAAACAGCAAGTTTTTCAAAGATTTCAAGCCTTTTGGGATGCAGCATTGCGCGACGGAGAAGTAGTGATAGAAGATGAAAATACGGCAGCCTACACAGGGAATGCAAGTATAGCAGCTAGAAAAATAAACCAACCAATAGCTGGCGAAGGACTAGAAATTGCACTCTTTGAAGATATTTCAGTGGGTGGAGGGCAGTATGCTTCTAATCCTTGGTTGCAGGAACTGCCTGATCCTGTGACGCGCTGCACTTGGGGTAATTATTTGCAAGTGCCCGTTGCTTGGGATGGAGATCGTAGCTTTGTGGCTTACGATAACCTCAATGTAGAAGAACTCTATGGCATTGCGGATAAAGTAGATATCGCAGTTGACGGACATCAAGCCAACTGTATTGCCATTAAAAGCTTTGGACAAAGACAAGATACCTTTGCGATTAGCTTGGGTTATGGTCGCCAAATCATTGGGAAATCAGGCGAAAATATTGGTTCTCATATCAGTAATTGGATACAAACCGATGCCAATGGTAATTTCCAATACTACGCGCCCGTTGAGTACAATGGAAAAAATGGATTAGAAGAACGATTGGCTTGTGTACAGTACCACAACACGATAGGTCTGGAGGGAGAAGATGACGGAGAAACAAAATTCTTGGACGAAGAAGCAGCTACTACCGTTCGTAAAGGTTTTCAAGGCAGTTTGACCAAGCGAGTGGTCATTCGTCGTACCAATTTGAAAGAATTGAATCCATTCTTGTACGGTTCGCATGGTGGTGATCACGGACACCACAAAGAGGACGGTCATCATGGAGAAGAAGGGCACGAAGGAGAACATGGACACGGTGATGAGCCCAAAGAGAGCGAAGAAAATAAAAGCCTTACGCAATCTTCTAATCATGGAGGTTACGCGAAATTTACGAGTGGTGAAGAAGAAGGCGGTGCAGCAGAAGAGTCGCATGGTCATGGCAGTATGAATCCATTTGCTGCTGATTATATGGGTCTGATTGAAGAGCGCAAACACCACCAGAAGCTGAACGACTATGGTCTGTATCCCAACTATCAAGAAGAAGTTTATAGTCAAGGACACCACTGGGGACTGCACATTGATTTGAGTTCCTGTACGGGTTGCGGCGCTTGTGTGGTGGCTTGTCAATCGGAAAATAATATTCCAGTAGTTGGCAAAAAAGAAGTGGGACGTCACCATGAAATGGCATGGTTGCGTATTGATCGCTACTTCTACGGCGATGCAGAAAATCCAAATGTGGTGTATCAGCCAATGATGTGTCAGCACTGTGACAATGCGCCTTGCGAAAACGTATGTCCAGTGGCAGCGACCCCACACAACAACGAAGGACTGAACCAAATGGCGTACAACCGTTGTATCGGTACGCGTTATTGTGCCAACAACTGTCCTTATAAAGTACGTCGTTTCAATTGGTTGGATTATACTACGGCGGATTTGTGGCCTGGTAACGAGCCTCGAATCAATGGAGAAGAAATTCCATTTGGTGCAGACAATTTGACCCGTATGGTCTTGAATCCGGATGTAACGGTACGTTCGAGAGGCGTTATTGAGAAATGTAGTTTTTGTGTACAGCGCATTCAGGAAGCAAAACTGACCGCAAAAATGGAAGGTCGTCGTCTTAAAGATGATGACGTTCGTTCTGCTTGTAGTACGGCTTGCCCAACGGGCGGCATCACCTTCGGAGATCGCAACAACAAAGGCGATAAACTAGATAAAGTTTGGCATTCCGACTTGAACTACATTGCACTAGAGCAAACCAATGTTCGTTCTTCTGTAAAATACGCAGTTAAGGTAGTCAATAAGCCAGATGCACCTTTGATCTATGACAGCCATCATGGAGATCATGGAAAAGGCGATCACGGGCATGGAGAGCACGACCATGACCACGAAGGGGAACATGACCACAGCCACGATCATGAAAATGACGCGCATGGACACGATCATGACCACAAAGATGGACATGAGCACGATCATGGAAGCGATGATCACGGGCACAGCCACGATGACCATAGCAAAGAAAAAAAGAGTTAGGAAATGGATTGCAAGGAATCTAAAATTAGTAAGATACTGATCTTAGTTTCTTTATGATTTCTATTTTCAAATAAAAAACAGAGAAGTTGTCTGTTAGTGTTGAAAGTCAACTCAACAGTTCAACAGTTCAAAAATACAATATGAGCGCAGCAGTATCTCCGATAAGAGAACCCTTAGTGAAAGGGAATAAAACGTATCATCAGATTACGGAAGATATATTGGCACCGACGGAGCGTGCACCTGGCGTGGCTTGGGTCATCGGCTTCATCATATCTGTTATATTTCTTTCGGTCTATTTATTTTGCCTTGGGTGGACGATTTACTACGGTATTGGTTCTTGGGATTTGAACCGTACAATCAACTGGGGTTGGGATATTACCAATTTCGTGTGGTGGGTCGGTATCGGTCACGCAGGAACACTGATTTCTGCAATCCTGCTCCTATTTCGTCAAAAGTGGCGTACGGGCGTAAACCGCGCAGCGGAAGCGATGACCATTTTTGCCGTCGTTTGTGCGGGACAGTTTCCTTTGCTGCACATGGGACGAATTTGGATGGCATTTTTTATTTTCCCTTACCCCAATACGCGCGGCCCACTTTGGGTAAACTTTAATTCGCCACTCCTCTGGGACGTTTTTGCGATCTCTACTTACTTGACAGTCTCTCTGCTGTTCTGGTACACGGGTTTGATTCCTGATTTAGCGACGGTAAGAGATCGTGCGAAAGGTGTTCGTAAAAAATTATACAGCATCGCTTCTTTTGGCTGGACTGGAAAGGCGAAGCACTGGCAACGTTGGGAAGCACTATCTTTGGTATTAGCAGGTTTGGCGACACCGTTGGTACTTTCTGTGCATACCATTGTAAGTTTCGACTTTGCGACTTCCGTTATTCCAGGTTGGCATACCACTATATTTCCGCCTTACTTTGTAGCGGGAGCGGTATTTTCGGGTTTCGCGATGGTATTGACGCTGATGCTGGTTGCTCGAAAGGTATTTAAGCTGCAAGATTACATTACGCTGGGACATATTGAGTCCATGAATAAGGTAATTTTGGTGACGGGAACGGTGGTTGGTGTGGCTTATTTGACGGAACTTTTCATTGCTTGGTATTCGGGTTATCTGCCGGAACAATGGGCTTTCTACAATCGGGTATTTGGGCCTTATTACTGGTCGTATATCGGAATGATGTCCTGTAACGTATTATCTCCGCAAATATTCTGGTCAAGGAAAATGCGAAGGAATTTGGTCGTCACCTTTGTACTCTCCATATTCATTAATATTGGGATGTGGTTTGAGCGATTTGTAATTATTGCGACGACATTGGCAAGGGATTATTTGCCTTCTAGTTGGAGTTATTACAGCCCAACTTGGGTAGAGATTGGATTGTATCTAGGAACTTTCGGATTATTCTTTACCTTATTCCTGATTTTTGCAAGAGTTGCGCCCGTTATTGCAATAGCGGAAGTTAAAAGTATTTTGAAAACGGCAGGCGATCAATACGTAGGACCAAATGCACATGCACATCATCACGAGGAAAAAGTGGCGGTTGAAGAAGAAAAAGTAAAAAAATAGAAGCAGTGAGCGTCTGACTTCTGACGGCAAAGTGGTTTGACTTCTCTGATCTTAAGCATATAAAATGGCAAGAGCAAATAAAGAAATACTATACGGCGTCTATGATGACGATGAAGTTTTGTTGAAAGCAGTTGAGCAAGCCAAACACGATCATTTAGATATGTGGGAGGTATTCACGCCTTTCCCTGTGCATGGGCTAGACCCTTTGTTAGGATTATCCGAATCCCGTTTGCACATCGCGGGTTTTGTCTATGGCGCAATTGGAACGCTGACGGCATTCTTATTTATGACTTGGGTATTTACGCGCGACTGGCCGATGATTTTTGGTGGAAAACCTTACTGGTCAGTGCCTGCCTTCATTCCGATTACTTTTGAGTTGACGGTTTTGTTCTCTGCGGTCGGTATGGTGGTTTCTTTTTATATTGTAAATGGACAGGGGCCAGGTGTCGAACCTGCGATATTAGATGACCGTATTACAGATGATAAATTTGTGATTGCCTTCGATGCGGACGATATTACATTGAGTGAAAGAGAAAATATGACCGACTTTTTTGAAAGAACAGGTGCGTCCGAAATTATAACGAAAGTTTTGCCTGTATAAAAAGAAAGAAATGCCTCTTGTCTTATTATAAGCAAGTCAATGATTTGATAGATTTAATAGACAAATGGATTAACGAGAATAAAATGAAGCAGATTAAAAATATAGTGCTGGTTTTTTCACTTGCTTTGATGCTCTACGCTTGTCAAGGACCTGGCGTCAATAACCCTGGTAGGGAGTACATGCCCGATATGGCGCACTCTATTGCAGTGGAAGCCAATACGCACAACTATTATTTTGCAAATACTTGGGATGATGAAAGTGTGCTGCCTTTGGAAGTGACTTCAGTGGCTAAAGAACCCGTGAAAGGCACAATTCCAAGGTACTCGGTGCGCCGAACGGAAGTCTTCGATCCCAATTATGTACTACCTTCTGGTAGTGTTCCTTATCATTACGAAGATTCGGAAGAGGGACGTGCTTTGGCAACTGCAGAGATAATAGAAAATCCATTTCCTATTACAGACAAAGGGCTAGAAAGGGGGAAGCAACTGTACATCACCTTCTGTGCCACTTGTCACGGCTCAGCAGGGAAAAATGGAGATGGTATATATGCTTCTGGTATCTATCCCTTAGCACCTGCGAATCTGGTTGGTGATAGTGCAGTGGTTTATTCTTCACCAGGTCGCTACTACCATGCAATCATGTACGGCAAAAATGCAATGGGTGCTTATAAAGGGAAAATGAGCTACGAAGAGCGTTGGCAAGTCCTTCACTACATTCGTGCCCTTCAAGCAAAAGAGTACGAAGCAGAATACAACGAAGTCGAAAACACCCTCAATGACTATGGAATACCATATAGAGAATGGCAAGCGATGCGAGGGGAAGTGGATGAATCAGAAGATAATAGACTAGCAGACGAAGAAGCGACGGGAGAAAGCATAAGAGGCAGATTGATTGGAAACTATGAAGAAGCACCACCAGGTGAGGCAAAAGGAGATAGCGG
>JBCCRX010000139.1:0-15047 GCA_039201015.1 Bacteroidota bacterium
ATGCCAATGGAGTGATTCTTTGGAGTGATCTAGTGACCAATACCGACCATCAAATGATTGATACTTTTCAATTAGATAGCACTATACTTGCTCTTTCTTTAGAGAACGATAACGAAGCAGCACAGACCGTCGATCTATCCAGCCTACAAGACAATCTAGGCGATCATACCTCCACCCAAAACATCGCTACCAATGGATTCTACATCTCGAATGATGGAGAAGAAGAAGGCATTTTCGTGGATACTACAGGAAGAGTAGGCATAGGCACAAATAGTCCGACCGACTACTTAGAAGTTCCAATGGGCGTTACGGATGGTAGTCCCCAAAGAATCATCAGTAATCTAGCAGAAGACGAAGTAGAGTCTATTGAAGTCGCTTGGCAATCCTACACTGCCACTATCAATGGTACATTAGGGACGATTTCCATTCCTAGTGCAGGTTTTACCTCTACTTTCTGGACGGTAACGATTTATGAGGGCGAAGGAATTACAGGAACGGTGCTAGGCTCTTTATCCGCCAGTACAAATTATGATTTTTCTTCCTTAAATATCGAGCAAGTGGCGAATGGAATTTACACCTTTTCCATATTGATTTCAGGTGGCGAGTTCGATCCTTATTCCAATTCGGATTACGATGGAGGTATTTCTTCACTTGGGACAGATAGAGACCTTGCTTTCGAGTTATTCATCAATCCAAGTATAGAAGGTACTTTTAGCGTCGGCGAAAATGGCGTACTTATCAATGATTATGGGTTGCCTTTGGCGGATGGTACTAGTGGACAATTCTTACAAACCGATGGCAGTGGAAATGTTAATTGGGCAGATCAACAAACCGATACTGACAATCAAAAGATTGATAAATTGAATCTCAGTGGTACCACACTCGAAATTTCCTTGGAAGATGATGGAGAAAGTGATCAAACCGTTGATTTATCTAGTATAGACACCGATACCGACAACCAAAAGATTGATAAATTGAATCTCAGTGGTACCACACTCGAAATTTCCTTGGAAGATGATGGAGAAAGTGATCAAACCGTTGATTTGTCTAGTATAGACACAGATACCGACAACCAAACAATTGATAAACTCAATCTCAATGGCACAACACTCGAACTTTCATTAGAAGATGACGGCGAAAGCGATCAAACTGTCAATCTAGCAAGCATCAATACCGACAATCAAACCGTTGATAAATTTGAATTATCTGGCAATACACTGCTCATCTCTTTAGAAGACGACAATCAGTCAGATATTTCCGTTGATTTGACACCATTGATTGATGATTTAGTTCCCGTCGGTACGATCCAAATGTGGCCGACTTCTACCGCACCTTCTGGTTGGTTAATCTGTAATGGAAGTTCTTTCAATGCTTCCACTTATCCAGAATTGAATAGCGTACTCGGCGGCAATACGCTCCCAAATTTCAACGGACGATTTCCACTAGGTGCTGGGAATAGTGGCACAACAGGTTCAACTTCCCACAGCATCAAATCAACTGGTGGCGAAGAGCAACATGTCTTGACTATCAATGAAATGCCGGCGCACTCGCACGGCGTAACTTATTCTGACCGAAGTAAAGATGGTAATGGCAATAATGTATCTGATCTAGGTAGTTCAGGCAAAACAGAAACTACTAGCTCGACAGGTGGTAGTCAAGCGCATAATAACATGCCACCTTTTTATACCATCAATTTTATCATTAAAGCAGAGTAAGAAGAATAACGAACACTGAATATTGAACGCCGAATCACGAAGTTTTCCAAGTAGAGCGTGTACCCACTTCGACAACTTGTCCGCCTCAGGCGTGATTCGTAATTCCTTGTTCGGTATTCGATATTCAAAAGCTTCAATGCCGCTTCATCATTACCGATATCATTTCATGATTACTTTTAGAATTAATAAAATATGAAAAAATTAAGCACACTATTTCACTTACTCCCTATCCTCTTTTTTGCCAATATTGCATTCGCCCAACCTGCCAACGACAATCTAGCAGATACCATCACCTTGAGCAACACGACTTTTCCGAGCGCTGATGTCGTTACAAATGCCGAAGCACAAGCAGCCACTTTTGAGACCGATGAGCTGATCTGCGAAGGCTCAACCGCTTCTTGGTGGTATAGTTTCACACCTACTATCTCGACCGATTATATCATCAAATCAGAAGTGATTGGGAGTACCGCAAACGACAATTCCGACGATATTCGATTAGGCATTTACACTGGCACTGCACATCCATTGACGGAAGTTTTTTGCTTTGATGGCGATAATGGAGACGGATTTGGAGAAGATGTACGCGTTCCATTGACTGCTGATACGACTTATCTCATCCGAGTAGCACCCAATGTGGCAAGTGCTATCGTGGGAGATATTACAACTTCAGTCAACGTTTTCAATACTTGGGATGGGAGCGAAAGCGATGACTGGAGTGATACTCAAAACTGGAGCTTGGGAACAATTCCGACTGCCACTTCTTTGGTTCAATTTTTAGGAAGTGTACCTAACGAACCTGTCATCAAAAGTGGAACAAATGCAGCAGCGAGTTTCATTGCCATTTTAGATGGAATCAGTTTGACGATAGATGATGGCGGCACACTGACAGTTGCAGGAAATGAAGACCAAAGTATGCTATTGGACAATGCACTTTCTACACTTTTCGTGAATGGTAAATTGAGTCTTAGCAATAGCGAAGATAAAGGCCTAGATGTGGAAGATGGGGCATTGAATGTCGGTGCGACAGGACAGGTGACGATCACTAATACTGATGTTGGAATTGACTTAGAAGAAGCCAATACAAGCATTATCGACGGTCAACTGACCATTTCAAATATAGGAGAACGTGGTATCATCCTGCAAGACGAAGTTGCCCTTGATATTGGAGCAAATGCAACAGTTGACATTTCATTTACAGGTCTTGATGGTATCTTTTTAACTAATCCAAATACACAATTAAACATCGATGGCAGTGTCCTGATCGAAGAAGCAGACGATGATGGCATAGATGTGATTGCAGGAACAGTGAGTATTGGAATTACAGGCGTCGTCACTATTGATGAAGTCGGCGACAATGGCACGGAAGATATCACGGGCAGCAACGCTGGGCAAATCACCATTACCAATGTGGCGGATGAAGCCCTAAATACTGGCGGTGCTACTTTTACAAATGAAAGTACAGGCATCATTAACCTTTCTGATGCAGGAGAAGATTGTATGGATATAGGCGATGTATTGGTCAATGAAGGAATCGTAATTGCCAATAATTGTGATAATCAAACGATAGTCGATGGTACTTTTAATAACAACGCAGATGCGATTTTGAGTGCAGATGGCTTGATTAGTTCTAGTAGTACCGTTTTTGCTGACAGTAGTATTCTGGAAGTTGGTAACTCGCCTGGCTGCATTACTTTCACGCAAGGAGAAGACTTTTCGGGTGCTATTCTGCGCTTTGAGATCGAAGGCACAACAGTTTGTACTGAATATGACAATATAGAAGTAGGTGGTGCGCTCACACTCAATGATGCCGTACTGGAATTGAGCGGAAGTTATACGCCACAGCTAGGCGATGAATTTACCATCTTCCAAAATGATAACACAACAGATGCAGTAGTTGGGACATTTGCTGGACTTTCTGAAGGCAGTACGATTCGTTTCAATAATACAGAGCTCACAATCAGTTACATCGGTGGCAATGGTAACGAGGTTATTTTGACAACGACCGATATCTACGAATGTATCAGCGAAATCGCATTCACGGACGAAACTGTAGCTGAAAGTGTTTACCGATCTGCTTCCACGATCACCACAACTGGCATTGTAGATTTAGAAAATAATGGAGAGATTTTCTTTGAGGCAACAGATTCCATTGTGCTAAGTGTAGGTTTTTCGACTACAGGGGCAGAGAGTTTTTCCGCAAGTATTATTGCTTGTACGACTAATGATCTTCAAGAAATTGAAGAACGAAATATTGCTACATTGGACGATAGTGTACTCAAATCCACCAATATTCAAGTCTATCCCAATCCAGTACAAGGAGGTGCCATTCTCCAATTGAATTTATCAGAAGCCACTAGACTTCAAGTAAGCATTTTCGACATAAGTGGCAGACAACTACAACATATCATCAATCAACATTTTTCATCAGGTGCACATCAATTATCTTTACCAATAGCTCATCTAAATTCAGGCATTTATTTCCTCAGAATTCAGACAGCGCAATGGAAGGAGACCGTACGAATTGTAGTGGAATAAGCTCTGATGATGGGCAGCTTTAAGTCTGCCTGCTTTCCTTCTAAGATTAGAAATACTAGGATCGGTAAGCGGGAGGTACGAACGATTGCCGAGCCGATTAACGTTGACTGCTCGACAATCCTCAAGGCTTACCGATCAGAGCGTTCTTTACAACCTTAGAAGGGAGCCAGTCTGCCTATCATCTAGAGTGTATATTTCCAATCGTGAGTTTTTCGATTTTGTCAGAAAAAATATCCGTAGATATGAAAAACATATTAAAACACTTACTAGCATTACTCCTTGCAATCTACTCCTTATCCATCGAAGTCAATGCACAAGTTGCCGTCAACGAAACTGGCGATGCCCCCGACTCCTCCGCCATGCTCGATGTCAGTAGCACAGATAGAGGGTTGCTCATTCCAAGATTGGATAGTACCGCCAGAAAAAATATCGCTTCCCCTGCCAATGGCTTAATGGTTTACGATAGTACGACCAATACTTTTTGGTACTACAAAGATGCTTGGCAAGAGATAGGAGGTGCATTCATTTCTCGAAATGGTACAACAAGTTCTATCAACAATGACGACGATTTTATTTTTGGAGCAGATAGTTTGAATTATGGTACAGGTATAGAAACCAAATTCTTTCTCGACAAGGAAACAGGCGCATTCAGAGCAGGCGCAGTAGGTGATAGAAACTGGGATCAGGATAGTTTAGGAACTTATTCTATTGCCTTCGGAGTCGATACTAAAGCAACTGCTTCCAGTAGTGTAGCTATTGGACCTGGTTCTACAGCGACAGATCGCTTTGCTATTTCGATTGGTAGTTTCAATGAAGCAAGTGGTAATAATAGTAATGCTTTTGGACACAACAACAGCGCAAGTGGTAATAATAGTAATGCCTTCGGTTCAGTAAATACAGCAAGTGCTAGTTTTTCTAGTGCATTTGGCATATTTTCTGAGGCGTCTGGTACTACTAGTATGGCATTTGGGTATCAAGCGAAAGCAGAAGGTAGTAGTTCTACCGCCCTTGGATATTTAGCAACTGCATCGGGTTTTGGTGCTTATGCACTTGGTTTTGGGTCTAATGCAAAAGGCTATTTTTCAGCGACTTTGGGAAGACAGACGAATGCATACTCTTTTGGAGAAATTGCTACTGGAATTTTCAATACAGAATATACCCCCATAGACACCACGGCTTTTGCCGCCGAAGACCGTCTTTTTGTTGTTGGAAATGGTACAGATGCCAACAATCGCTCTGATGCCCTCCGAATTTATAAAAATGGGAATATGGAACTCTTTGGCACTTTGACCATTGATAGTTCCTATACCTTTCCTGTAGCTGATGGTACTTTAGATCAAGTCTTGGCAACCGATGGCAATGGTAATTTGTCTTGGGTTGATCCAACATCGGGTACTGATAATCAAATGATTGATACCCTTCGTATCTATGGAACAACCCTTGCCATTTCACTAGAAGATGACAATGAAATAGAGCAAACGGTTGATCTCTCAACAATACAAGATAATTTAGGAAATCATATCGCTACTCAAAATATCCGCCTCTCCGATAATTGGCTCTCCAATGATGGTGGCAGCGAAGGCATTTCCATTGACAATGATGGAAAAACCATTTTCTCCGATAATCTAGTCACCCAAGGCAATTGGATTTCCAATGATGGCGATGATGAAGGCTTTTTCATCAATCAAGAAGGGCAGGTAGGTATTCAGGAAAATCCTGAATCAAATTTAAGTGTCCTGATGGGATATGAGTCCCCAGAAATTGTAAACGTAGATAATCTAGCGGAGAGTGTTCAATTCGTCTATGTTGCTGGTTCAGGAGCAACTTGGCAGTCATTCACTGCGCATAAAAATGGAGTACTTACAGACATCATTCTCACTTTTAATACCGCAGCTGATGGAAGTGGTACGAAGATACTGTCTTTCTACTCAGGAGAAGGCACTAGTGACAGTGGGGCGCTTCTCGGAACTGCTAGTACGAATGTTGTTGTACCTATATCTCAGGGAAGCTACGATATAACTTTTGATTTTTCTGGAAGCAGTATCGAAATTAAGGCAGGAGATGTTTATACTTTTGGCATCAATGACAGAAGTGGTGTAGGGAGGCTCGCCAATGATCCCTACGCAGGAGGAATGAACGCAGATCGAATAGACCAAGACCTGAGTTTTGCAATATATACCAACAGTCCAGCTAATTTTGCGGTTGGAGCAGAGGGTGTATCTATAAATGATTATACTTTACCATTAAGTGATGGAACAGCTAATCAAGTCCTATCCACTGATGGAAATGGAAATACATCTTGGACAGAGAAGAACGATCAAGAACTATCATTCAGTGGTACAACTCTAAGTATAACAGACGGCAATGCTGTTGATCTATCTAGTCTTGTACCCATCGGCACTATCCAAATGTGGGTAACCGAAACGCCACCTTCAGGCTGGCTCATCTGTAACGGCTCTTCTTTCAGTACTGCTACCTATCCTGATCTAAATGCAGTACTTGGAAGTAATACGCTACCCGATTTCAGAGGTCGCTTTCCGCTAGGACAGTACAGTAATAGCGATTCACAGAATTTATCTGGATTGACTCGTCGAAACATTGGGGATCAAGCTGGTGCGGAAACACATACCTTGACCATCAATGAAATGCCGTCTCACTCACATGGGGTTACCTATTCGGATAGAAGCAAGGACGGCAATGGCAACAATGTATCCGACCTAGGCAGTTCAGGAGAAACGGAGACCACGACTTCAACAGGTGGCAATCAAGCGCACAATAATATGCCGCCTTTTTATACGATCAATTTTATTATCAAAGCAGAATAGGAGAATAACGAATACTGAATGTAGAACAAGGAATAATGAAGTTTTCCAAGTAGGACGTGTATCTACTTCGATAACTTATCCGCCTCAGGCGTGATTCGATATTCAAAAGTAGAATAACGAGTACTGATTTTCTTACAACAAGCTTGCAAAACCCCTTTAAACCCTAGCAAAGCAGTCTAAAATCCAGTATCTTTGCCCCATGAAAATATTACCAACAGGCAGGCAAAATTTTAGAGGAATCAGGAAAGAAAACCTGATCTATGTAGATAAGACCAAGCAGATGTATAACATCATCCAGAATGGGAACCTGTATTTTCTATCTCGCCCTCGCCGTTTCGGTAAGTCCCTGCTACTATCTAAATTTCAGCATCTTTTCGGCGGAGAAAAAGAGCTATTCAAAGGCTTGTACATCTATGAGCAAACCGATTATGACTTTGAACAGTATCCTGTTTTGCATTTTAATTTTTCTAAGCTAGGAAAAGGAAGTGCTTCGGACTTAGAAAGCAGCATATCATTTCTATTAAAGGAGTATGCAACAAAGTATAGCATTGAGTTACCAGATGGCAATACTGCCTTACAACTTGATACTTTGGTTAAACAAGTTGCTGGAAAAGGAAAACCTGTCGTGCTTTTGGTAGATGAATACGACAGTCCGGTCACTAGTTTTTTGACTGATTTAAAAAAGGCTGAGAATAACCGAGACGTTTTAAAAGATTTCTTTTCTCCACTCAAAGACCTAGACACACAAGGACATTTACGCTTCCTATTCATCACAGGCGTTTCCAAATTCAGTAAGGTCAGTCTCTTTTCTGATTTGAATAACTTAACCGATCTAAGCCTACACCGATGGAGCAACGATTTATTAGGCATCACACAGCAAGAGCTGCTAGACTATTTTTCAGAACATATAGACGATGCAGCCAAGACGCTAAAACGAGACCGGAAAGAGTTATTGAAAGGCATCAGAACTTGGTATAATGGCTATGCCTACGATCCTGATATCAAACTATATAATCCTTTTTCTATACTGAGTTTTTTTCAAGCGCATTGGTTCGGCAATTTTTGGTTTGACACAGGAACGCCTACTTTTTTGGTCAAATTAATTAGGGACAGCGGTATCAACCCAACTGAGTTTGTTAATAAAATGGTAGGAGAAACCTTTTTTGCCAAATTTTCACTGGCAGAACTTGACCTAGCAGGCTTGCTGTATCAAACGGGCTACCTCACCATCAGATCTATCGAAGAGGAATACGATACACGATACTATTTTTTAAACTACCCCAATGAGGAAGTGCGACGCTCCATGATGCACAACCTAGTAGAAGCTTTTACCTACAAAAGAACATCCACGGTCAGCAATGCGCTAGTCAGAATGGAAAGAGCATTGGGAAGAGGACAGATGAAACCGTTCATTGAGCAACTTGAAGTTTTATTTTCTGATATTTCTTACCACCTATTACCTAAAAAAAAGCGGAACAAACAAACTGAATTTCAGACTTGGGAAGGCTATTTTCATACAATTATTTATCTAGTCACCTCTTTTATGGGCTATCGCGTCCAATCCGAAATCACTAAACACAAAGGACGTTTAGATTTATTAGTCGAAACGGATAACCATCTTTATTTGATGGAATTTAAGCTAGATAAGTCTATCGAAAATGCCATTGAGCAAATCAAAAGTAGGGAGTATGCAGCAGCTTACAAAAATTCTTCTAAGACCGTACATTTAGTTGGCATCAGCTTTTCTAAGGAAGAACGGAATGTGGAGGATTGGAGGGTAGAGATTTGGGAGCGATAAGTTTACTCTTTTGCTATTGATGTTAGAAGGCAGTCCTCTCGGCACGAGGCAGCGTAAGTCTTAGGAACGAGGCGTAAATAAATGATTTGAGCAACGAGATTTTAATAGTTAGTGATGCTTGTCTAATGATACTCGACCAAATGAAATCATTTAGCTCCATCCTTCCCTTTCATCAAATCTTTTAGTTCTCGAATCTCTTCCTGCAAACGATCAATTTTTTCTTCCAGTTTTTCATTATTATCTATGGTCATTTCATCCACAAAAACAGCATTGGCAAGCGATAAGCCAAATATACCGCCAATCAAAACGACTGCACCAAAATAGAAACGCATGATCCACGCCATCACTGGACTTTCAATGGCGAGTGCTAAGGAGGTTGGTATTTCGTTCCAACCTTCTACGGTGAACATTTGAAAAATAGAGAAAAAGGAGCGCAGCGGATTGCCAAAAAGTTCAGGAGCAATATTCCCGTAAAAATGGCAAGAGAAAATAGCGAGCAAAAAGTTGAGGAAGAAGAGCGCGAGTAAAACAAAAACAGAGGATCGCAATGCCCTACCCAAACCTTCCATAATACTGTCCATGTTGGGAATGAAGGAAATAAATCGCACCAAACGGATCAGTCGGAACAAGCGAAGCAATAAGAACAGAGAAGTATCTGGTACAGGAAGAAAGTGAATGAACAGAGAAGGAATACTTACGATGACAATGAAGAAGTCAAAACGATGCCAAGCACTACTAAAATAGGATTTACTTCCCAATGCTTTGATCTTCACCAATGCCTCTAGCAAAAACAAAACAATGAAAAACTCATCTATGATCTCTAGAACTATATTTCGATGAAGACTAGGAAAATAAAGCAAAAAAATAATGACCGCATTCAATAAAATAGCGATCATCATATTACGCTCTGTAAGAAAAAACTGCTTTAGCATGACGTCCAGCTATTTTATTTTTACCGCATTTAGATCATCAAGCGTATTGTAAATTTGTCGATGATGTCTTTCGTAGTGCTTCTGAAAAAAGGATAGCATTTGTCCTAGCGTTAAACGACCAACAAAGGGATGTTTGAAGACTTCCTTGTAGAATAAATCTTTTGGCAGTTCGCTCAAATAATTTCGCAGTTCTTCCCGATCAGTTTTCCAGGCTTTCACCACTTCCCAAAAGGTAGTATGGTCGGGTAGATAGTCCCCCGCAAATTGCTCTGGTGCTTTGCGCTTTATCGGAGATTGTAAATAAGTATTGACCAAAACACTCCGAAATTTTGCGCCGATACCTGCCTTTTTCAATGGCGGGTTAAAACTTAGCTTTTTTTTCACATACTGCAACGAAGCACGCTCCGTCAAGATCAGATGATGCATGACTTGAAAAACTGACCAAGCTTCTTCGGTCGGTTTTTTATTTAAAGTGGTTTCGGAATAGCCTTCCAAATCCTTCAGTAAGTCGCGTAATTCGCTGTCTAGCGTGTCTAGTTTCTTTTCTGTTGCTTTGTTCATTTGCCTATGTAAGTTGGTATCTACGCTGCGTACGGGATAAACCCGCCTGCTCCGCGATCGGTCAGGAAAGTGCATTCCCATTTTTGGTGATTTGATGATGTGGTAATTTGGTAAGCACAACATCACCATATCACCAATTAAACAAATGACCAAAATCGCTGAAAACGAATTTGCACTTTTTTGCACCGAATAAAGTATATCGGCAAATTTATAGAAATTATTTCATTGTTAGGAAAGACGAAAATTATGGCTTTCGCCATTGAGATAATGAGAAAGTTTGAAATTACTTATCATCAAGACTTTATCAATACCGCTCCCTATTTACCCGTACCTTTCAACAATACCAAAACCGTGTAAAAAAGAATACGAAAATCAAGGGCGAGCGAGCGATTTTCGATGTAGAGAATGTCAAATTTTAGACGTTGAATCATTTCAGAAACAGTAGAAGCATAGCCATATTTGACTTGTCCCCAAGAAGTAATGCCTGGACGAACCTTAAGCAAATGGCGATAGTGAGGGGCGCGCTCCATGATAAGATCAATGTAATATTGCCGTTCAGGACGCGGACCAACCAGCGACATATCACCTTTCAGCACATTCCAAAATTGTGGCAGTTCGTCTATTCGCCATTTGCGCATGATCGCTCCCCAAGGTGTGCAGCGATCATCTCCTGTGTAGGATAGTTTCGGACCTGCTTCTTCGGCATCAAGATACATGGATCTGAATTTGTAAATCGTGAAGGGCTTTGCGTTCAATCCAATTCTTTTTTGCTTAAAGAAAATAGGACCAGCAGAAGAAAGACAAACTCGAAAAGCGATATAAGCGTAAGCGGGCAGCAATACAATTAGCATGATTAAGGAGATAAATACATCCATAAGACGTTTGAGCAGTTGCTGCCATTTGGGCATCAACTCTTTCTTGATTTCTATAAGCACAGCGCCGTATAGATAATTCATCTTAACCGAACCCAATAAAATATCGTACATGTCAGGAATGATCTTGACCAATATTTTTTCATTGTAGTCAAATAGGACATTTAAAATATCACTCAGACGGTTGTGCTCTGAGGTTTCTATAGCAACAACGACTTCTTCAATGTTGTACAATTCTATAGTACGTTGCAAATCTTTAATTTTCCCCAAAGTAGGAAGTTTTGCCCCCAATTCATTGGTACTTTTGCCATTGATGTCTATAAACCCAATGAAGTTATAGCCCAATTTCTTGACTCTCCCTGTGATTTCTGTGTATAGTTCTACCGCATTTTGGTTGCCTCCAATGATAAGGGTATTGTAGTTAATTTTCCCTGTCTTGATCCTTCTAGAAGCTCTAGTTAGTAGCACCATTCTCACACTCACCGTAATGATAAAATGCAAACAAAAGAGCATCGTGAAAGAACGATAGTACGTATAATAGCCATTCACAAAATCATCTAACAAGAGGGTGAAGAACAGAAAAAATACGCCCAAAAAAGTAAGGAAAAAAGTCCTCGTGAAAGTTGCCATACGAGAGAGGCGATAGATGTCGTGATAGCGGTCAGCAATGGAATAAAGCAAAATCCAACCTGCAGGAATAATGGCAATACCATACCAGAAATTTTGGTCGGTCAGTATGGCATCACTAAACAAGCTGCCTTCTTGCAATTTTCGATACATAAAAAAACAAGCCCAAGCGAGCATAGCACTAATGAAGTCCGCAACTTTATAGACAAATGTATCTTTTTTCCTTTGGTGGGTCGTGCCTCTTTTGATTGCCTCTAAAACTCCATTTTGTGGAATTTTTTTGAAGTCCGTTGGCGTGTTTTGATACTTTGTATTTTGCATAGATCAGTGTGTAAGCGAACAATCACATATCTTTCTTTCCGTTTAAAAATGAATCAATTTTATATTATCTAAATAGACATTTCCTGCCGTTTGTCCAGGCGCGAGTGCTGTCAAAATAGCAATTTGATAGGCTTCTCCTTGCACCACAAAAACAGTTTCTGACAGATTCAGATACACTTTATTCCAGCTTGCTCTTGGGAATAGAACAGGCTCGTAAATTTTTTCTGTAGGCGAAAAAACACTTTCCTCATGACCAATGATACCAAAAGCCACCTCTACGTCTGTCTTGTAATTCAACTCCAAATACACCTCTACGCCTCTAGCTTGTAAGTCTTCGAACTTATTAGAAAAATCCGTAGCGAGTTCCGCTACTGGATGGCTTTCCGTCAATCTTATCAAACCCGAACGATTGCCTTCAAAAACATCTATACTACTCGACACTAAGCTAGTGGTATCATTCCCGTCCAGATCATCCGTAAATAAGTTGCCACCTACTTCAAATTCTTCTACAAAAGCAAAGTTAAGGTCTTCCTTATAAGAAGTGGTAGGATTTAGTTGAATAGTTTCCGCAGGAATCAATTCTACATCCACTTTGTAAGGCTCAAAGAAAGGATATATTTCAGGCAATCTCCCAATTCCATTATCCTTAATGCCAGCATTGACCTCCACGGCTACCCTTCCACTTTCCAAGACAGGAACTCTAGCCGGTAAATCGTAAACGCCCAAAAATACATCATTGACCGTGACCCACGCTTCTGTAATCTTCTGATTTGAAGTACCGTGGGACGGATTAGTGGAAATGAAACTAATGGTATCTATTTGTAGATAAGCAGGAATCGCTTCTTCTGGATTGATGATATCGCAAGAGTAGAACGAAAAAGCGATGTAAAGCAGGATAATAGCTCTTGACAAAAGACGCATATTGTAGTGATGTAGCGATTGTTAGTTGTTATGCTATTTGTAGAGTAGAAAAGTACATTCAAATTTTGGTAATTTGGTCATCTGATGAACTGGTAAGAGGCTGATTACCAAATCACCAGTTCACCGAATCACCAAAACTTCTAGAAACGAACCATACATTTTTTATTCCGAATTGGGACTGTACGAAGTCTTCTTACTTTAACTTTGACGCTCGCTTCGCTCGCGCCTCAGAGGGATTTTTAGGGGGCAAATCAGCCTAAAAGGCTGATTTGCCCCCTAAAACCCACCGTTTTTCGCCAAGCGAAGCGAGGCGAAAAACAAAAAATGGAACTTCGTACACGCCTAATTCCGAATCAAATATAGCCAACGACTAGAAAAACGCTTTTTGCTGACTAAGTTGTATAGCTTTAACGATTTGCTGCGCTAAATGTAGTGCTTTATAGCCATCTTTTATGGAGACTTTTGGTTCAATGTCTTTTTGAATGCTATTGGCAAAACTGGCGAGTTCCATTTTTATGGCGTTAGAAGGCTCTATTTTCAGCTCTTTCAGACTGATCCATTTTTCGCCTTTGGTGGTAGGAAGGGATAGAAAAGCGTGCTCACTTTTTTGTTCTTCTAGTTGAATGATCTGTGCTTTTTTATCCAAAAAATCTAAGCTGACGTAGGCATCGCGTTGAAATAATCGCATTTTTCGCATCTGCTTCACGGAGATTCTGCTTGCCGTCAGGTTGGCGACGCATCCATTCTCAAATTCAATACGTGCATTGGCAATATCAATATTGTCGCTCACTACGGCTACTCCACTCGCACTCACTTGAGCAACGGGCGCGTTCACCAAATGTAGCAGTATATCCAAATCATGTATCATCAAATCCAAAATGACGGAAACATCTGTTCCTCTCGGATTGAACAGAGACAAGCGATGCCCTTCTACAAACATCGGTTGCAGTACTTTCTCTCCCAAAGCCAAAAGCGCAGGATTGAAACGCTCTACGTGTCCGACTTGTACTTTGACGTTTTTCTGATCGGTGAGTTGAATCAGTTCTTGAGCTTCTTTTAGGCTGGCAGTGAGTGGCTTTTCAATGAAAATATGCTTATTGGCGAGCAAGGCTTTTCTGGCAATATCGAAATGCGCTCCCGTGGGCGCGACGATGTCTATGACTTCTACCGAAGCCAATAGTTCTTCGGGTGAGTCAAAAGCTGAAATCTCAAAGTCACGAGCGACTGCTGCGGCTTCAGCCTGGTCTGGCTCAAAGAAACCAACTAATTCGTATTGCTCTGGCAACATTTTTAGACATTTGAGGTGAATTTTACCCAAATGCCCCACCCCAAATACGCCTATTTTTAGCATGTGATTTAGAAGTCAAGGTTAAGGTATAATGCGTTTGGGGATAGAAAAGCGCGTTTCTTTTTTGTTTAGCTGTTGAATCAGCAATTTCTTATTTGGGATTTAGAAATGTCATTTTTTGCTCTAAACTGTAAGAATAATTCCCAAATTCGGGTTCAAAAATGACATTTCTTACTCCTTGATTGGTAAAATTCTCCACATGAGAGATTGCTGCTGTTAAATCGTTTATTCGTTTACTACTATCAATAGCAACGTATTACAGATAAACAAATCGTACATTAGCCCTATACGCAAAAAGTTGACAAGAACGCATAAATTTGTGTTAAGCAACTCGGGCAAATCAACAGTTTAAACAGATCAACAAATCTAAGTACAGTGTAAATTAAGTTTCTTTGTATTTTAGATAGGGGAGTTTGAGGGAGAAAAAAGGTTTTTTAGAAAAACCTTTTTTCTCCCTCACCCCTTTTTCGCCGCCGTCGAAGACGGCGGCAGATAGGTTTTTTGAAGCTCGAAATTCTAAGGAATTTCTCGCTTCTCAAAATTAAGTATCAATTAAAAAATAAAATCGACATACATGGAGTCGCAACCAAAA
>JBCCRX010000140.1:0-15046 GCA_039201015.1 Bacteroidota bacterium
TCTCAAAATTAAAACAAACTTATTTTACAATGTATTTAAGTACTTGGACAAAATTAATCTAGCTATTCAACTCGGCAGCATCGCGCTTGCAGCGCTCGCTGCCTCGTGGTGGTCTTGGAGGGCAGACAAAATATAAGATGTTGTAAAACAGCATCTTATGTTTTGTCTGCCCTCCAAACCTCCTCTGCGCGCCGAGCCGATTTTATTTTTAGATGTATTGATTTATAGCACTTCACCCAAAAATACACCAAAAGGACGCATCTTCTTGTAGCAGCTTATCGTTTCTTCTACAAACTCAGGGCTGAGCATGCGCTCAGCTTCCCATTTGGTAGCTGCTAAGAACTGCTTATTATAAAGTAAAGCTTGTTCTTGTGCGGCTTCCGCCATTTCGCTTGGTAGGCGTTTGTTTTTCTCGCCTTGTACTTCACCGAAAGTGTCTTTAAAGTCTTCGCTCTCAATAATGTCTTGAAAAGCGTCTTGATTATTGATGATGTGTTGTCGGACGGCTAGCAATTGGTCTTTATTCAAGGACATGGCACCCGAACCTAAATAGACTTCATCTGCTCCTATCGCGATGTACAAACCTGGCGTTGTACTGCCTTTTTTTCCATTTTTACTGATAGCCGCAGACATCTGCATCTTGTAAGGTGTTTTGTCCTTGCTGAATCGAATGTCTCGATTGATCCTAAAAATAGCATCTTTGGGTGCTATCAAAATATCAGGGTCGGTGATCTGAATTTGATCGATCAATTGCTGTATAAAGGCTTGAAAAGGCTTTTTTACTGCATTTTCGTAGCGTTTTTTATGCTCATTGAACCAGTCTCGAGTATTGTTTTGCTTTAGGTCGTCGAAGAAAGCAATGTATTCTTGAGTAAACATGAAATTAATTTTTTTGAATCAAAATTTGTGTGACCTTAGACTAAAAAGCTTTGTGTTTTGAATCTGAATAGTCATTCTCACTATGAACATTGGTAAGAGCGGGAAAAAGACTTTTGAAGTTTGAAATTTTTGGTGAAAGTAGGATAGGATTTCGTACTTATTGAAACTTCAAAAATCTTCAAATATACTCCTTAAAGATATCTAAACAGGCGTGTACGAACTAGGAACGCTCTTGAAATCGCTCCACAAGAGGTTTTCCGTCCGAAGAGATTTAAGGAGCATACTTGTTGAGCGATTTTCTGATATTGACTCAGGTTATTTTCTAGTAAAATGTTAATAAAAACAAGACTTCGTACAGCCCTAATATCTAAAGAGAAAATTATTGGCGTTTAAAGACTACCCATCAATTGCTGCAACTGCATAAAAGCCATAAAAGTATCTACTTCTAATTGTTCGATGCGAAGCAACACATTGAGGCGCGCTAATTGAGCATCTCTCAAAGCAAGATTGTTGGTTTTGCCTGTGGCAAAGAGGTCTTCCGTTTTTTGATAAGCTGCTTCAGAGGTTTGTAGATTCTGCTTCTCGCGCGCGAGTTGTGCTTGCAAGAGTTCTATCGAATTGTACTCTTTTAAGGCTCGCTTGCGTAGGTCTTCTTCCAATAATTGTCGCTTTCCATTGGCGATTTCTACGCCCATTTGCGCGCTTTGAATCTTATTTTTGCGCACACCTCCGTCAAAAAGATTATAGCGCGCATTGACTCCAAGCATTATTCCTGCTGTTTGGATTTCCGCCAATTGCTGTACATCATTTCTTTGATAATTGTAGCCAACACCCGCAAAGGCCGCCACGCTAGGTTGACGCTCTAATTGATTGAGTTGTAGTTCAGTTCCTGCTAGAGCAATACCCAATTTACTCAGTTTCAATGCTGGATTATTGCTGGATATAGCGGCATAGATACTTTCTATATCAGATAAATTCATTTCACTACGGAGCTCTTGCACTTCAAAGTCTTGCTCTAGTGATACTCCTATCAAAAAGTTCAAATCCTTTACGAGATTACTTCTCACCAAGCGTACATTGTCCAAAGCAGCTTCATCCTGATTGAGTGCGGTCTGTAACTGTAAAATACTCAACTGATTGGCTTGCCCAAACTGCTTGCGATCTTCCATTTTTTGGATGCGCAACTTGCTATTTTCAATATTTTCTGCTAGAAAAGCTGCTTGGTTTTGGAGCTTCAAAATTTCTAGGTAAAGTTGCGTCACCGCCAAAGTCGTTTCGCTAATCAAGACTTGTTGTTTTGCTTGTTCCACATCTGATAAACCTTGCAACAACTGCAAACGATAGTCACTTCTTCCGCCATCGTAAATCACATAATTGGCTTGTACACCGATAGTTGCCAACCAGTTTTCTACCCCAAATTCATCAACATTAATAAATTCTGGATCGCGCTGGAAGGTTCTTAATTTCACATCCGCATAATTGTTGTTGTAAGTCGCATTGCCAATGGCATCAAGGCTGGGTAGTTTGCCTGCATTTCCCTTGAAAACCTGATTTTGCGCTACTTGGGTTTCCATTCGTTGTATTTTAATGGAAGGATTTTGTTCGATCGCTTGATTGATTGCTTCTTCAAGGCTCAATGTGTTTTGACACCAGCCTTGAAGGGCAATGAATGCGATGAAAAAAGTATAGATCAATTTCATTGTTTCTTTTTTTAGAATATAAAAGAGACGTCAGAGGTCGGAAGTGAGACGTCAGACACAAAAAACACTTAATCAGCAACTTGGTAGCAGTCTAGATTTACTAAATCTCAAAGATTTAGCAAATCCGCTTTCGCTTGGAAACTAACAGCCAATCGCCAAAATCAGCTCACCAACTCCTTCTGCTTTTCCCGAATGACAACATCCAAATCTGCTGCGCTGATGTTTTTAACTCGTCGGATGTAGCGATTGAAATAATATTTTAGATTCGCGATAGAGAGCATCACCGAAGGCAAAAAAACCAAGGTCAGCACCATTCCAAATATCAAGCCATAAGCAATGGCAATAGCAGTTGGTTTGAGGAATTGTGCACTGATAGAATTATTCAACAAGAGTGGAGCAAGTCCAAAAACGGTCGTAATCGTAGTCAGCACAATTGGACGAAATCTGGAAATAGCGGCCGTCCGCAAAGCTGCTCCGACTGATAAACCTTCTTTGATTTTTTCGTTGTAAGTCGATACGAGTACCAATCCATTATTGATGAGAATGCCCCAAAGTGCAATCATACCCAAGACAGAAAAAATACTAACTGGAATGTTATGGAAATAAGAACCCCAAGCCACGCCAACAAAAGCAAAAGGAAGCATAGCAAGTATGGCTAAAGTCTTGCCTATGGAGCGATAGTTGAGCATCAAAATACCAATAATCGCAATGAAAACCATCATGCTAGGTGTTTGACTGGAATTTTGGGTTTTAGAAGATAGGCGGGCTTCTCCTTCCAGCGTATATCTAATGTTGGGGAATTTGCGCTGCACTTCTTGTAATACACTCGCTTCCGCTTCGCCAAGTACTTCTGGCACAGAAACCAAGAGGTTGGCAACATCTGCTTCCACTTTAATCTCTCGAATACCATTCTGATGATTGATGACCGCCACGTTTTCTTTGGGTTTGAAAGTAGCGAGTTCCTCAATGGGATAGCTACTGCCATTGGGAAGTTGTAAACGCATCTTTTTCACATCCTCCAGGCTCTTTCTATCAGCTTCGGCATAGCGCAACCATATTTTCACTTCTTCATCGCCACGCTGCACACTCTGCGCTTCCAATCCAAAAAAGCCCTTACGAATTTGATCGAAGACAATGGCTTCCGATAAGCCCAAAAATTTCGCTTTGGGAGTCAATGCCATTTCTACTTCTGGCACGCCCAATTGATCGGTATCCGTCACATCTTTCAAGTCTTCTCTTTCTTCCAAAAACTGCCGAAGCATATTTTTTGCACTTCTTAAATCATCTAGATTCCTTCCCACCAAAGCAATGGAAATGGGTTTCCCAAAAACGGCAATACTGCCATAAGAGAGATTTCGGGCTTCTGGAATTGGTCCGACTGCTTCTCGGATACTATCCGCAATTTTGAAAGAAAGAATGCCTCTTTTGTCTCCTTCTAGCATATAAATATTTAGATAGCCTTGATTATTACTCGGTCCGATAACTCTTTCGACATATTTAATTACCGTTTGACCATCGCTGCGCTCGCTGGTGTATGCTTCGTTTACTTCCCAAACTTTTTCTTCCATCATTGCCAGCTTATCCGCCGTAATGGATTCGTCTGTACCGAGTGGCAGTTCCAATTTTGCAGTGATGACATCTTGATCTATAGTAGGGAAAAAAGTACTTTTGATCGTTCCTGAACCGACGGCACTCACCGTCAAAACCATGATACCGAGCACCGCCAAAATACCCAGCACGGGCACTTTCAGGCTAAAGCGAATGATTGCACTATAAACCTTATCTCGGAAAACGAGCAAGGAGTTGTTTGTCCATTTTGTAAGTTTCCATTCTTTTGCATTGCGATTCAAAGCTTTGGAACGCGCAATGTGAACGGGTAAAATCAGCATACTTTCCAGTAAGGCGACAAAGAGTGTCGCACAGACCACAAAAGAAATGTCAGAAAAATAATCACCTAGCTGCCCGTCGAAAAAGAAAAAGAGCGAGAAGGCAACTGCCGTAGTCGCTAGAGAAGATAAAATGGCAGGAAAGACCTCTATTGTTCCATTGACGGCTGCTTGCAATGGACTCATGCCTTCTTGAAATTGCTGATAGATATTTTCAGCAACCACCACACCATCATCAACAATGACGCCCAGCACAACAATTAATCCAAAAAGGGAGACCTGATTGATTGTCAAATCATAGAAAGTGGAAATAATGAACATCCCTAAAAGTGCAACGGGAATTTTGAAAGCCACCCAAAAGGCAACGCGTGGATTGAGAAATAAACCCAATACAATTAACACCAATAGAATCCCTTGCCAAGCATTGTTTTGTAGTGTACCAATGGCATCAGAAAGTGAGATTGCTTTGTCTTCAATAATGACCACTTCTACCCCTTCATGCTGCGCATTGAATTTGGTAACTTCTTCATTTACAAAGGCGGCATTGGCGAGAATGTCTTCTTCGCTTCTGCTGAAAATCTTTAGAATGACTGCTGGTTCTCCATTTACAAAAGTGCTGTTTGGTTTGTCTGCAAACTGATTTTTTACCTCCGCCACATCTTTCAAACGGACTAGTTTTCCATCTGGACTTGCCTTCACAACCGTATTCATTAGACCTTGTGCATAATAAGTCCTATGATCCAAGCGAATCAAAATGTTTTGCTCCTCCGTTTTGATTTCGCCACCCGATGCCTTGATGTTGCTCGCTTGAATGGCGCGTGCTACTTCATCGAAGGTGAGTTGATAAGCCCGCAGATCACTTTCTCGCAAGCGCACTTCAATTTCTTCTTCTGGATAGCCACTCAAAAAAACTTGAGATAGATTTGGAGAATACGTCAATTCGTCTTTGAGGTGTTTGGCATGGTCTTTCAGTACACTTAAACTTGTTCCGCCCACCAAACCCAAAGTCATCGTGTAGTTCAAAATTTCTTCCTTAAAAACTACAGGGGTTTCTATCCCAGCGGGAAAGCTAGTAATCTTATCAACTGCGTTATTGACGTCTTGAAGGACTTCATTTGGATTAGCGGCCTCCAGCAATTCCACTCGAATGCTCGCAAAACTTTCTTGCGCACTAGAGGTGACTCGATCAATTCCTTTTAGACCGTCCAAGTTATCCTCTATTTTATCCACAACTTCTTCTTCCATTTCTTGTGGGGAAGCACCAGGATAAGTTACATTGACCACCACAAAGTTGATCGGTTCTGGAGGTAAAAAATTGGATCGCATCGATGCCAATACCGCTATTCCAACCACCAGGATTAGACCCACGACGATGTCCACTAAGCGAGGTTTTTGGATCAAAGATTGTATTATATTTTTCATGCTTGTGAGATTTTTTATTTAGGTATTCAGTCGTAGGTGTTAAGTTGTAAGTGCTAGCCTGTAAGTAGCAAGCGAAGTACTGTTGTGCAAAGAGCGATCTTATGCCTATTACCTAGAACTTATCACCTAAGACTTATTACTTAAAACCTATCACCTAAAACTTGCTACTTACCATCTACTCGACTACCTTCTACGGGCATATCAAATTCGTTGAGGATGACTAAATCACTGTTGGTCAAACCTTTGACGATGATAGAATCGGTGAGGAAATCAATGGGTTGGACATTTTTTCTGCTAATGCGATCTTCGTCTAGGATCAAAACACTTTCATCTCTGCTGAGGGCTGAATTTGGAATAGTTGTGGTGTTGGTAATTTCATCAGCAGCCATTTCGCCCTCTAAATACATCCCAGCGCGCAATCCTCGGCCTTGCAGACTAAAGTAAACTGGAATGTTTTGTGTGCTTGCATCTACTAAATTATTGATACGAACAACGCGACCTTTCCAAGTACCTTCCACTTCATTGCTTTTGAAAATGACTTGATCTCCACTTTTCAATCGACTAGCAATCCTCAAAGGAATGCCAGCTTCTAACTCATACTGTAGGCGATTACTAATCGTTCCTAGTGCTTGACCAGGCGAAACTAGGCTACCAACATCCACATTGGTGGTCGTGATCGTACCCGTGTAAGGAGCATGAATTGCATATTTACGCAAGCGTTCCTCGGCAGATTTAATTTGATAATAGAGGCTGTAAACTTGGTTGCTGGCCAAAAAGAATTTCTCCGCAGAAGACTGAGGTTCAGGTAGTTTAGCTAAATTTTCTGTGAAGTTATAAGCTTCCACATACGATACCCATTGCTCATAACTATCCGAATAGTCTGATTTTAAATCTGCTAAAATACCTGTAAGGACATTGAGCAAAGCAGCGCGCTGAGCATCTAAATTCAGCTTAAATTCTTTGCTGTCAATTCGGATTAGCGTTTCTCCTTTTTTGAAGTTGATGCCCGCTTTGAAAGTCTTGCTATTCGGCTCAATTGTACCTTGCACTTCTGCAAAAAGCTGAGTCGTATTTTTGGGAATCACCCTACCGCTAATCAAGGTTTTTGCTTGATAGGTTTCGTTTTTTACTTGCATCAGGTTCAAATCTGCCTTCTTTATTAACGTTACCTTGGCTTCTGCCTTGTTCTCAACAGAAGGACTAGAAGCAGATTCTTCTGGAATCGTAGCACTGCAACCAAGCAGAAATAAGGACAGAAGAGTGGCCGTTAGAACCTGTACAAAAGGTACTAATCTTTTCATCATAGACAATTTAATGGTAAAAGTAAATGTGGTATTGATTAGTGCGATTCACGATTATGCAATTCGCCTATCTATTCGTTTTGAAATGTATGCCTTATAAATGAACGCCACTCATTTTTGTTTTTAATTTTGGACATTTTTTTCAAATAAAAATTTGAATAACAAATATTGTGTTGATAACCAAGTGTTTATAAAAATTTTTTAATTTGAAAAAATTTTTATTTTAAGGCAAAAAACCATAACGGCGCAATTCAAAAAAAAAGAAAAGTGAGTGGCATTCATGGCAGGTATTTAGATGTGCTTGGGTTTCATTCAAGCTTTTATAACAACTAGGCTCGTATGCCTTTGATTACAAAATCTACGTAGGAAGCATAGACGTCTGAAGATGATTTATTCAAATCCTTTTCTAGTATAGCGGATCGCATATCAATCAATTGCACCATTCCATTGCAAGTGCCCCATACGATGTAGGTAAATTCGCTGGCGTTCAGATTTGCTCGAACCAAGCCTTGTATCTTGGCTCTATCCAATACCGAAACCACTAAGGAAGTAATATTTTGGCTGGCTTGCTGCAATTCGATCGGTTCTGCTTCTTCTGCATTTACTTCATAAAAAGAAACCAAATCGTGATAAAGCTTATTTTCTTTGAAAAATCTGAAATGGGCAAGGAGAATGTTTTTGAGTTGTTCTAGTGGATCGTCGGAAGCGGCGATGCTATCATGAAAAAGCTGCAACAACTGCTCTCTGGAACGAACCGTAAGTTGTGCAATGATTTCTTCTTTCTTCTTAAAATATAGATATAATGTGCCTTGCGCCAGCTTCGCTTCTTTTGCTACGGAGCTGATACTCAGACCACTCAAACCTTTTTGCTGCAAGACAACCTCTGCACTATTCAGTATTTGCTGCTTCCTGATGTCCTTTTCTTTCTGATCTTTTGCTTTCAGCATTGCTCTATATTCACATTAGTGTAGTAGATTTTAATGTTCTATCTCTAGTTCCCGAAATGCTCTAATGATAGAATTAGTTTAGAAAATAGGTGTTTTTCTAATAAAAATAGGCGTGTACGAAGTCTTGAAATTTTTAACATTTAGTTCAAAGCAATGCTGAATAGAGCTTAAAAATCGTTCAACAAGTATGCTCAAGTTTTTTTCTTCGGGTAAAAAAAGAAAAGCCTTACAAATTTTACAAAAAGACATAAAAAAAGGTCAGGCAAATGTACCTGACCTTTAAAGGTTGATATTTTTTCTTAAACGACTGCTAAAATGGCTGCTGGAAATTTTCCTTTAGACGCTTGCCTTTGATCTTTGACAGCTTATGCAGTACGCTTTGTGATTCCGCTGGGGCTCGAACCCAGGGCCCCTTGATTAAAAGTCAAGTGCTCTACCAACTGAGCTACGGAATCAAGATGAAGCTAACAGAAATAGACCCATTAGGTTCATTTTTTAAAATTGGAATGCAAATATACGATCTATTTTTCTTTTTTTTTCTCAGAAAAATGTCAATAATACAAACTAGAAGAGTTCACATCAAAAAAGCTGCCTTGGCATACACCAAAAACAGCCTTTTTTCTTAGCCTAGCATTCATCCCAGCTTAAAACAATTATACCAAAGTATGGTATTCACTGTAATCCAGAATCTTGTTAATACTTCGATTAGAAGGACTGAAACTTGCCTTTGGTAAGTGTTGTTTTGCACGAGATAATTGCTTAAATTCTTCTAATAAAGCTGGTTGAGATTCGAGTGCTTCGTAGAGCTTTAAACTGGTAGAAACATCGGTCTCTCTGTACAACAATAATACTAAATCCTCAATTGTAAAATTATTCTGCATAGGTTCAATTTAAGTAAGTGCGATGAAATTTTCATAAGTTCGACAATAAAACAAACGGGAAAGAATAAATATTGTACATCGTTACAACTTTTTGAAACTTTTCCAAGCTTGCACAGTAAAAAAACAAATGAATTGAGTGATTGGTGTAAAATGTTAGGCAAATGGCATTTTCTTAGGGGGCAATTGCGCTTTTCCCTTGATTAAAAATTACGCCTAGACCAAAAGATTTCATGCATATTTTTTGATAAAACACGCACACGCGCAATCACAATCGGTAGCAGTAATGTTGCCGATTGTTGCTTCAAGCAATTCTGAACTAAAAATCCAATAAATGCCCCATTTCCTCTCGTTTGGTTTTCAGATAATCGCTGTTTTCTACCTGTGGAGGAATGATTAAAGGAACGCGTTTTAAGATTTTGATTTTACTCTCCGCAAAAGCGTCTATTTTTTCTGGATTATTGGTGAGCAGGCAGACGCTATGAATAGACAGACCTTCTAGTATTTGAATGGCAATGTCGTATTGTCGGGCATCCACTTTTAGCCCTAGGTGCAAATTGGCTTCTATCGTATTGAGCCCAGCATCTTGCAGTTGATAAGCCTTCAACTTATTGATGATACCAATGCCTCTACCTTCTTGCCGTAGATAGAGTAAAACGCCTTTTTCTGCCGCAACTACCTGTAATGCTTTTTCCAATTGTTCTCCACAATCACAACGCTTCGAGCCAAATAAATCGCCCGTAATACACTCCGAATGAATCCGAACACTAACGGCTTTGCTAGTATCCAATTCAGGATGCACCAAAGCGAGATGTGGCATGCGATCTTCCTCTTTATCTGAATAGGCAAGCATTCTGAAAGAGGCATAAGGCGTAGGTATGACGGCTTCGCTTTGTAGTCTAAGCGTTTGATTCATAGTAATAAAGACTAGCGTTAGTAGTTGCTTACGACTAAGAAGGTTAATTCTATACTCCGTTTGGCGAAAAAAATGCAAATACGGTTCTAATAATTTTGGTCATTTGTTTAGCTGGTAATATGGTGACTAGGCACTTACCGAATCATAATACCATCAAACCGTGTCCGCCTCACTGTGTCCACCTTAGGCGTGAGGCGCGATCACCAAAGATAAAAATGCACTTTTCTATCCCACACGCAGTATAAAACAACTACCACACAATTGAATTTATCCTACAAACACCTACTGAAAATTATAGTTGCGGATAAACAACTACATCGCCAAAGCCTTATTGCTGAACACCAAGTTCACCAACGCCACCACGGGTTTTTCATCTACGCCATCTTCAAATGTTAGATAAAGATCGTGCTTGCCTTTAGTTGCTACGATATTGGTAGGCATTTGAACGAAACCAGGCGTTTGCGCGACATCTACTTCTCCGATGATTTCACCATCCTTATCGTCTTTGCGAATCTTGATTTTCCCTCCGCCAAAGAATTGTGGATTGTACAAAGCACTCAAATTAATCGACGCCACATCCGTCATATCTATATCTTTAAATAGAATGTAAGAATCGGCTGAACCAATCACAATTTCTATTTCGTCCTCTACCAGTCCTTGCGAAGTTTCTTTATCCAAAGTAAATTTGGAAGCCTTATCTGTTTTATCGAATTGGCTTGCCATAATAGTCGGATGACGCAAGACCGCCATTTTTTGTGCCGTCAATGCTCCGACTTCATCCCCACCACGATCTGTGTAAGAAGCTGTTAGGATGTAAGTCCCATTAATGTTGCTAGGGCGATGCTGGTTAAAAACAAAAGTTCCGACAGCAGGAAGGCGTTCTTTTTCTTCTTCTTGCCCTAGGGAAAGAATATACTGCGCCATTTTGGTCGCATCTTCTTCCGTGATTTTGGGATGCGCCGCCATTGCACGTTCTCCCCAAACGCCACCACCGCCTTTGATAATTTTTCCTGCTAGATACTTAGTTGCTGACTCGTCTTCTTTATACCGCTCTGCTATTTGCAAATAAGTCGGACCAATTGACTTTTCTTGTTTTTGATGACAATTGGAGCAGTCCGATTGCGCCACCAAAGCTTGGCCCGCTGCGAAAGCACTGATCGTCTGGTGTCCCATGGCGATTTCATTGGCATCAAATCCTTGTTCCAAATAATCAATGGTCACTGCTATTTGATCGGCTTCAATGCCGTCTCCGAGCGAACCATCTTCTTTATCCGAGACCAATACCGCATAATTCAAGTTTTGATCATTCCAGTAAAAAGTTTGATTGCCTTCAATGTTCCAAGCCAACTGTGGCATATCATTGCCGACGTAGATTTTCATGTTCTTTTCAGAAGTCTCGCCACTCGGATCAGTCACCATCAAATAAACATCGTATTCGCCAGCTTGCTCAAAAGTGAAAGATGGTTTTTGAGTGCTTGCTTGTACTTCTTCAAAACCCGTAAAATACCATTCATAAGTCAATGGCTCATCATCGAAATCTTCTGATTTTTCTGCTGAGAAATTGACAACTAGCGGTGCTGCTCCTACCGTTTTGTCCGCCTCAAAATCGGCAATTGGTTTTCTATTACCAGAAATATATTCGATGTGCACCAGTCGCGCATCCATGTTCTGGCTAAACCACTTTGTGCCGTATTCCAATAGATATAAATCTCCTTTTGGACTAAAAATAATATCGGTTGGATTGTTGAATTTGTGGCTCGGCATAATGCGTTCCATACTGACGTAATCACCTGCCTCATTCATTGTGACCGCCATAATATAACCACGCATCCAATCGTAAGCCAAGAATTTACTGTGATAGTAAGCAGGAAAACGTCCTTCATTTTCTTCATAATCATCCATGTAGAAAACAGGTCCAGCCATTGCATTTCTTCCACCATCACCCACTAGTGGGAATTCTTCCGATTCGCCATAAGGATACCAAATAAAGGCAGGCTGCGCGGGCGGTAAATTTTTAATGCCCGTATTGTTGGGTGAATTATTGACTGGATTTTTTGGATCGAAAGCCTCGAAAGCTACTTGCTTTGCAAAATCTCTTTCGTGATAGGCTTTATTGTTACCGACAAAAAGCGGCCAGCCAAAGAAACCTGCTTTTCGTGCTTGATTTACTTCATCGTGTCCCTTTGGTCCTAGTCCTACACTGTCTTGTCGAGCATCTGGACCGACGTCTCCCCAATACAAAAAGCCCGTTCGATCGTCAATGGCAATGCGGAAAGGATTTCGACAACCCATAACGTAAATTTCTGGGCGACCATCTGCTGGATTGCTGAATAAATTGCCCTCAGGAATGCTGTAAGTACCATCGTCTTCTGGTTTGATGCGCAGTATTTTTCCTCTTAAATCCATGGTATTGGCAGAAGAACGTCTCGCATCAAAAGGCTTGCGACCTGGACGACCATCGCTAGGTGAAAAGCCGTCGGATTTGAAGGGATTGGTATCGTCTCCAACTGAAATGTATAGATTTCCTTTGGCATCAAACTCTAGTGAACCACCAGAATGGCAGCATTCATCGCGCTGTGTCGGAATTTCGATCACCACTTTCTCAGAAGTCGTATCTATGGACATATAATCTTCGCTCATCTCGAAGCGAGAAATGTTTTGATCGACTTCGTCAGGATCGGAATAGAAGAAATAGACCCAGCGATTTTCTTCAAAATTGGGATCGAGCGTCACACCGAGCAAACCGTCCTCAAATTTCGTCCAAACCTTCATATTGTGGATGTTGGTGGTACTCTTTTTGGTAGGATCATAAACTTTGATTGCCCCTTTTCTTTCCACGAATATGATTTTTCCATCGGGTAACATTTCTAGTTCCATTGGTTCATCCAGGTTCTGATCTAAAACATGCTTGACGAATCGATTTTCTTGTGGTGCAACACTTTCTTTTGAGTAATCTACAGGCATTGCATCGCCCACTACATATTGAATTGCTCCCCAAAGATGCTGCACGAAGGCTTCTTCTTCGAAGGATTCATCCGTGTGCCCACCACCTGTGTAGAAAGCCCGCCCACCATCGTATTCATGATACCAAGCAATCGGATGATTTTCACCATTTGTGCCACCTTCGTAGCTGGTTTCATCTAGTTGGAGTAATACAGAAATATCAGGATTGAGTTGTTTGAAATTGTACCATTCATCCGTTCTGTGCCAAGTATCAGGTAGGTGTTTGGTAGCAATATGATTCTTGTCAACTCGAAGTATGTTCGCTTCCCGTACATTTGGATTGTTGGGATGCCCATTGAAATAGCCACCCACTAGTTTTCCGTACCAAGGCCAATCGTATTCTGTGTCACAAGCAGCGTGTATGCCCAAAAAGCCGCCACCTGCTTGTATGAAGCGCTGAAATTCAAGCTGTTGTGAAGCATCGAATATATCGCCTGTCGTATTTAAAAAGACGACCGCATGGTATTTTTTAAGGTTTTTTTCTTTGAAATAACTGGCATCTTCCGTCGTATCGACGCTAAAGCCATGCTTTTCTCCCATAGCAAGCAATGCTTTTTTTCCAGCATTTATGGATTGATGACGAAAGCCTTCTGTTTTGGAGAAAACGAGCAGATTGAAATCTTTTTTTGGGCTATCACAAGCGAAAAGCAAAATGCTAATCACAAACAGAAACAAGGATGATCTGATTTTCATGTTTTTAGTTGACTGTTGAATAAATATGATAGATTATTTTTTAAAGCACCAGTAGACTTTTAAAAGAAAGAATTAAAACATAAAATAAAATAAAATTTTGTCGCAAAATAATCGAACAGCAATATATAGTGTTTTAGCCAGAATGACGTGGAGAAAATTGTCAATATTGTATAAGAATTATAGAAATTAGGTATTTGTTTTGTTCCTAGGGAAAAGAAAAATCGTCAAAGTTGTCAAAAATAACTCTACAAATTTTAATTGATTCTTTTGATATTTGTCCTCTGCTTTGAATCAATTGGATAAACAAACTGCTTACTTCTCAAATCTATTTTCCTCGTTACATGCAACTGAAAAAAATAAACGAGCACATCGCCGCTTACAAAAAGTATCTGCAAAAAGGTGGAGAAAGAACGGAACGGCTGCTCTACAAATGGGAAAGCCAAAAAATCTGGCAAGAGAACTGGGATGTAGAAGCACACCCTTTTTCGGAAATGTATGATCGCTGCTTGGAGAACTCCAAAACACGGCGTATCTGGAACAAAGAGCAATACCAGCCCAAGAAAATGATGTTCGCATTCGCAGAACTACAGCCCCATTTTGTCTATTCGATGTTTCAAGAGCTGTTCAACGAAAACAAAGACATCGGCAACCGTTTGGATCGCTTCATTTTCTACTGCGATGAATTATTGAAAGAATACAAAGCCGCTCACCCCAATTCCATTCACAACAACCACTACCACGACTACGCAATGATTTCGCACTATCTTGCTTTTCAATTCCCAGATCAATATACGCCTTATCGACAAGACCTATTTTACAATACCTTGAAACAAATTGCTAGTCGAGACCTTTCCCTTGGAGACGATGTGGCTCGGCACTTCAAAGTGATGAAAACCCTTTATCAATTTTTGAAAAAAGACGAAGCGGTAATGCGTTTACACCAAAAGCGTTTAGAAGGCTTGCATTATCAAGGAGATTCTTTGTTGCTAATGGAAGATTTTTCTTCTTTCTTACTAACATCAACTCGCTGAAAAATTATAGGTATTGACTCGTTTTCAAACATATCATACTGATGTAAAAGGCATCGCGCTGCCTAAAAAATTTACTTTTCCTTTCTATTACGATCCACATCCACTCGTAAAAATCGCAGCGGAAGAATTACAAAACTATTTGCAAAACCAAACTGATTTCGAGCATAATTTTGGTTTGGATGAATACAAGACGGGAACGCCTGTAGGTAAAATGTTTGGGGTGTTGGTTGTTCAAAACACAAAGGGTGTAATAGGCTACTTGGCCGCGTTTTCTGGAAGTTTATCAGATAAAAGTCTGACGGAAAAGTTTGTTCCACCGATTTGTGATATTCATGCCCAGCATTCTTTTTTTAAAGTAGAAGAACAGGCGTTGAATGCATTAAATAGACA
>JBCCRX010000141.1:0-14905 GCA_039201015.1 Bacteroidota bacterium
CCGATTGTCGGTATTTTATTTAATATTTGTTCTGTGAGTGTCTCGATACTCATCGGGCAAAAATTTTTGTTGTTTGTATTGGAACTTACAACTTAATAATTTTTGCCTTTTTTTATCAATTTCACCACGGACTATTGTTATTAATTTTTAATCAAAATATAATTTAAAAATGGCAAAGGTTATTGTACAAGTATTCGATGGCGCCAGAACTGCCAGACGCGCTTTGGATAAAGTAATAGATAAGAATCCTGATGCAGCAGGAGTGTGGTTGGAAGATGTCGCAGTTATATCAAGAAAAAAATCAGGTCGCATCAAAGTAGATAGCACATGGGGTCGAGATACGACTGCTGAAAATACAACCTTTGGTTCTTTGACGGGTCTAATTGTTGGAGCATTTTTTGGACCTGCGGGTGCACTTACTGGTCTGATAAGTGGTGGCGCATTAGGAACTCTCACAGGATCAGCAATTGCTGTTGACCTGACTGACCCAAGGTTAGAGGAATTGAAAGATAGCCTGGTAAAGGACTCTTCTGCATTAGTATTAGTGGAAAGTGATCCAAAGAAATTTATTGATACTTTTGCCTTTGGAGGTCCTAAAATAGTTCGAGCTACCATTACGGAAAAAGAATTGGAGGCATTGAGAAATTCGTAAGAATTGCCTAGCTCAAAATTCAGGCCGCATCCCGATAGCTATCGGGATGCAAAGCGCGTATAGTTTGCGAAGATCGCAGCGTAAGGAAAAGTGGGCAGCTCCCTTTGTAAACTTTTTCAGCCAAAGGCGTAATTCATTATACATACAAATAGATGAGTTCAATGCGCTTTTAAGTGGTAGTTGTACCGCTCTTAGCTTAGTCATGAAAGCCACCAAAATATCTACCTACTGTGGGTGCTGACACTTAGAAAGCCGTCTTTATTGACCCTAACGAAGCAGACGCATGGACAATTAAAATACTATGAATAATCAAAGTTTTACGACCCTATCGCCTACTCAAATAGAAACCTTGAAAGCCTATGGGAAAAAAGAGTTCTACGACGAGCCGACCACATTGGTCAATTTAGGGCAAAAAGACTACGATTTCTTTATCGTTTTGGAAGGTTCGATTCATATCAAAAACGCGGAAGAGGAGGAGGAAGTCGTTGCTAAGCACGATGCCAATCATTTTACAGGCTCGTCTAGCATTTTGTCGGGTCGTGCATCGGAGCTTTTTGCACTAGCCACCGCCAATACGACGCTGATCAGAATTCGCCCCGCAGCACTAAAAAAAGCCATTGCTGACCACAGCGACATCAGTGATTTATTGATGAATGCCTTTCTATCAAGGCAAGTGGTGTTGATGAAAAACTATGTGGGTGGCATCAAAGTGATTGGTATAGAAAATACATCTGCGACCTATGCGATCAGAGATTTCATGGAAAAGAATAACCTCTGGTATCACTTTATAGATGTAGAAAAAAACGAAACGGCACTAGACCTTTTAAACAATTTCAACCTTTCCAAAAATGACCTGCCCGTTCTGATTGATGCCAATAACAATGTGGCAGCCAATCCTTCTATCAATCAATTGGCAAAATACGCAGGCGTCCAAGCAGATTTTGATAATGAGATTTTTGATGTGCTAGTCGTCGGGGCTGGTCCTGCTGGCTTGGCGGCGAGTGTCTATGCGGCTTCCGAAGGTTTACGGGTGATTACGATAGATAGTAGTGCGCCTGGTGGACAAGCAGGGAAAAGCTCAAAAATTGAGAATTACTTGGGTTTTCCAACGGGTATTTCGGGTAATGAACTCGCCCATAATGGCTATATTCAAGCACAAAAATTTGGCTGTGTTATTTCCATTCCGCACGTCGTGGAGCGATTTGAGCGCACCAAGGACTATTTCATTATAGAAGCTTCTGATACCAAGCCTATTCGAGCGAGAGCTATTGTTGCAGCAACAGGTGTGGACTACAACCGACTGCCACTGGAAGGCATCGAAAAATTTGAAGGCGCAGGTATTTACTACAGCGCAACAGCTATGCACGCTTCCATGTGCAAAAGTACCGAAGTTGGCATAGTCGGTGGTGGTAATTCGGCGGGGCAAGCAGCACTTTTCTTGGCAAAAAATGCAAAAAAGGTTTACGTCATTATTCGTGGCAAAAATATCCGTGCCAAGATGAGCGAGTATTTGGTAAGAAGGATTGAGAACAAGGAAAATGTTGAGGTACTCACGGAATGCAATGTCACCAAATTAATGGGTACTACTTATCTAGAAAGGATTGAACTAACTCAACGAGGGACATTAATTGCTAATGAGATCAGCTATCTTTTTACCTTCATCGGAGCGAAACCTTGTGTCGATTGGATTGGGGAACAAGTACAAAAAGACGAAAAAGGATTTGTCTGTACAGGCATCAGTATTCCAACTGAGTCACTAGAAAAGTCCACAGCTTTTACCACTCGAAAACCTTATATGTTTGAAGCTTCCTTACCTGGCTTTTTTGTCGTCGGAGATGTACGAGGAGGTTCTGTAAAGCGGGTTGCTTCGGCAGTGGGAGAAGGTTCAATCGTTATCAGCGATATTCATAAATACTTAGCTTTAGCTCCCGTCAGCTCTTGATTTACAACAATCTATAAAAATGGAAGAACTGCTTTCCAAGGAAAATATTGATCTTATTCTGAGTAAAATAATCGAATGGTGTATTGCCGTCATTCCTCAGCTTTTGATCACGATCCTACTTTTTATCGTCATCCGTCATTTTCTTAAAAAAGCGATCAAGCACATCGAAAGAAAGATGAATGAACAGGTCGATGACAGCAAGGCAAGTCAGGATGAAAAGGAAAAAAGAGCGACCACCTTAATTAGCTTAGTACAAACAATTGCCAATTCAATCATTTGGGCAATATTCATCATCAGTCTGCTAAAAATTGTTGGCGTAGATGTCACGACAATATTGGGGAGTGCGGGCATTCTGAGTTTGGCGATAAGTTTTGGGGCGCAAGAATTGGTTCGCGACGGTATTGCAGGCTTCTTTTTGTTGCTTGAAGATCGAGTTCGGGTGGGCGATGTGGCGACGATCAACGGGATTTCTGGAAAGGTAGAAAGCATTGATTTGCGTACCATTACGCTGCGCAATCTATCGGGTGTGATCTATGTTTTTCAGAACGGCAAAATTGATACGCTCGCCAACCTGACTAAGGATTGGTCGGCTATGGTTTTTGATATTGGCGTGGCGTACAAAGAAGATATGGATGAGGTAATAAAGGTGGTGGAAAGAGTAGGCAATGAATTGCAGCAAGATGAAAATTTCACCCAAAAATTTATTGCCCCAATCGAAATTTTGGGCGTCAATGAGTTTGCGGATAGTGCGGTAATTATTCAAGCAAGAATCAGAACGGTCACGAGTGAGCAATGGGCGATCAGGCGAGCTTTTAACAAACGCCTAAAAATCGCTTTTGACCAGAAGGGGATTGAAATTCCTTTTCCACAGCGCACGCTTCATATTCGGCAAGAGGCATGAGTGATTTTGTTAATTTGTTGGAATGTTGATTCGCTGATTTGACGCTAACAATCAATAATTTATGCCAAGTCTATTGTACGATTAAACATGCACGATTACTTGAGTGAGAAGTCAACAGATTTTAAGAAGTCAGACGCTAATTACTCGTAATCAATAACGTAACACCTTACTTTCCTTAGTATCTTATTCAATAAGGATTTACGATGTCGGATGTTGCTCACAAATAACTATACAGGAGTTTAATATGATTTAGTTGATTTTTAATTTAACAATCTCTAGCAAAACAAAAATCTATGCATATTTTAATTACAGGCGGACATTCAGGCATGGGCTTGGAGCTCTCCAAGAAAAATCTACAGCAAGGTCATAAGGTTGGAATAATTGTCAGGAGTGCAGCGCGGAAACAGGAAGCAGCACAACTTTTTTCAGGAGAAAATGTGCCTGACATCTTTATCGCTGATTTAAGCAAAAGAGATCAAATCGCAGCCGTCGCCGAAGAGATCACAAAAGCATGGGACAAATTGGACGGACTGTTCAACAATGCAGGTGTTTTGCTGGATCAACTGTACTACTCTGACTATGGCAATGAACTGCAATTAGAGATCAATGCGATCAGTCCTTATCTGCTTACAAAAGCACTCAAACCTTTAATGGACAAAGCTAATGCCCCCTTTGTGGTCAGTACCGCCACTTCTGGATTAGACAAAAAGAAAGACGTTGATATTGCGAGCTTTAAAAAGCCAAAGAAGTTTACTAAGCTACTCGGCTCTTACATCGACTCAAAGTTGACTTTGGTCTTGTTGATGAACTATTTGAGTAAGCAATGGAAAAATATCAGAATCGTCAATGCTGACCCTGGCGCGATCAAGACCAAAATGACGGCGGGTGACGGTATGCCTTTCTGGTTGAAACCGATCAGGAATTTATTGTTCAAATCTCCTGAGCATGGTGCTCAGAATTTGTATGATGCTGCTTTTAAAAGATATTTTGCAGACAGTGGCATTTATGTGAGCAGTGGGAAGTTACGCAAAATCAAGGTAGAGATTGGGGAGGCGGAAATTGACCAATTATTATCTTAAGTAACGATGAAATAATAAGCTCCCTATTTAGAACGTCGCTATTTTGAGTTTAGACAAGGGGAAAAACGTAAGCGTCCGCCTGAGGCGGACAGTTTTTGTAGTATTTCTCCAAATAGTTCGTAATTTTCATTGTATCCTTTATGTAAGAAAATGCTGAGCAGTAGAACTTTTGTCAAAAATTTTGAAATATATTTGAGCACAAAAAGTTGATACAGTCAACTAGATTAGTGCTATATTTGTCCAGTTGGCTAGTTTCTTTGGTAGCATATGTCCTTTGAGAAATCCTTTCTAGCCATTGTCTAATATTACTCACAAGGCGAGTATTTCTGTACTTAAGATTCGTTTGTCAATAAAAGAACTGTACTTCTAAAACTGGAAATTGAGCTAGGAGCATGACTTTAAGTTCATACCCTTAGCCAATGTTACAAACTTGAAATAATAGACTAGTAAGCCATAATTAGATGTTTATCCCTACGAATACACACTATTAACTAACGCAAAATCTGCTTTGAATGCAAAAACTATATTGGTCGATTACTTTGCTTTTCACTGTAATGATCCTTTCTGCTCAAAAGCAATCCTACTCTATTGGCATCCTGACAGATACTCGAACGGCAGAGGTTGTTCCTTTGCTAGAGCAAGTGCAGCGACAAATCGAAGTAGTAGTGGGAGAAGATGCGATTATTGTGTTTGAGGAAGAAAATGTGTTAGTGAATGACTTTAATCTGGAACTAGCAGCTCAAAATTATCAGCAGTTACTGTCCAACGATACAGATATTATACTTGCTTTTGGGGCAGTGAATAGTGTGGTGCTAGGGAATCAGGCAACTTATCCAAAGCCGACCATCTTGTTTGGCGTGGTCAACAAAGATTTGATTGACCTTGAGCAAGACAAAACGACTTCGGGCATCGACAATTTTACTTACCTTATCCAATCAGCATCTTACCAAAACGACATCAGCAAGCTCAAAGAACTTACTAATTTTAAAAATCTGGGGATTGCCGTTGAGCAGCAAATCGTTGATATCTTACCCTTCGAAGAAATCTTTGAACAAGAACTACAAGCCTTAGCAGCAGGTTATAAGTTAATTCCTTTTCAAGGCGTCGATGACATTGTAGCAGGACTAGATGGTGTTGATGCCGTTTATTTGGCTGGCGGCTTTTTATTATCTACTGAGGAAATCAAGCAATTGGCAACGGTATTCATTGATCGAAAACTACCTTCTTTCACCAATACAGGTATTGAGGATGTACAAAATGGGCTGCTAGCCACCAACCAAGGCGCTAACGATATTGATCAAATTCAGCGACGTATTGCCCTTACCGTTGAGGCGTATGTCAATGGTGCAAATCTTTCTGAACTACCCGTTTTTGTGGATTACGAAGCTCGGTTGACCATCAATTTTAATACAGCGGATTTGCTGGGCACTCCAATCAAATACAGCTTGATTACAACGACGGATTTTGTAGGCGACTTAAAAAACGTCATTTCTGAACAAGACTACGATCTGCTCACTGCCATATCGCAAGCCTTGGGTCAAAACCTTACCTTAGCCGCTAATCAAAAAGACATTGACCTAAGTGGTCAAGATATTGCAGTTGCAAGAAGTAATTATTTGCCTAGTGTGGAAGCGAGTGTTGCAGGCACCTATGTCGATCCTAGATTGGCAGAGGTGAGCTTTGGTCAAAACCCTGAATTTTCTACTTCTGGTAATATTACTGCCAAGCAATTGATCTATTCCCAAGCCGTGAAAGTTAATATTGAAATTCAAAAAAAGCTGCTTGCCGCCCAACAAGAAAACTTCAACACTACGCAGCTCGATCTCGTAGCGGATGTATCAAGTGTCTATCTCGCTACCTTAATTTCCAAAGCCAATGCGCAAATTCAGTTGCGCAATTTGGATTTGACGAAGCAGAACTTACAACTCGCCGAACAAAACTTTGAGGTGGGAGCATCAGGAAAATCGGATGTGCTGCGCTTCAGGAGCGAGGTGGCACAGAATACCCAGTCTTTGGTGGAGGCAGTCAATCAATTGGAGCAAAATTTCGTACTGCTCAATCAATTGCTCAACAATCCTGTGGGTCGAGAAATTGATGTGGAAGATGTGGCTTTGAATGAAGGCTTGTTGTCTCGCTACAACTACGATGAATTGACTAATTTTTTGGATAGCCCGAATCTAAGGGAAACGTTTACGCAGTTCCTAGTAGCAGAAGCCCTAAAAAACTCACCCGAACTCAAATCGCTAGGCTACAGTCTTGATGCGACGGAATATTCTATTGATCTATTTGGACGTGGTCGCTATTACCCAACGGTGGCAGCGCAAGGGCAGTACAATGTGATCTTTAGTAGAAGTGGTGCGGGTAGTGAAACAAGTCTCCCGACAGGGGGTATGGTTCGGAACACTAATTACAATGTAGGGCTCAATGTCTCGCTTCCCATTTTTAATCAAAACCTGAACAACATTGACCAACAAAGCGCACAAATACAAAAAGAACAATTGTTGATTAATCAAGATAATCTAGAGCTTGCCATAGCCGCTGATGTCCGGACGAATGTATTGAATCTGATCAATCAAGTTTCTAATATTCAACTATCAGAAGTTTCAGAACAGGCAGCAGAAGAGGCTTTAGAACTGACCCAAACAGCATATTCTAGCGGTGCTGTGAATTTAATTCAACTGATTGATGCGCAGAATAATTACCGCAATGCGCAATTGGCTAGAGCAGGCGCGGTCTATAATTTTTTAATCAATGCCCTTCAACTCGAACGGAGTTTAGGTTATTTCTTTTTACTCAATTCAGAAGAAGATAACCTCAATTTTCGGCAACGCTTCCTTGATTTTACGGATGAAAAGGAAGAAGCAAATAACAAATAGTAAAAATCGTTTCGAGTCGCTGAATCAAACACTCAAACATTCCACTTATACTACATGTGGGATAAAAAAGTACATTTTCATCTTTGGTGATCGCGCCTAAGGCGGACACGGTTTGATGATATGGTGATTCGGTAAGTGCCTAATTACCAAATTAGGCAAAATCATTAGAAATGTATTTGCACTTTTTTACCCCGAACAAAGTATAAAATTCTTAAACGATAACATAATGAAATTTTTCTCTTTCATTTTTCTACTTGTCCTGACGGGTTCGCTCTTGGTAGCTTGCCAAAAAAAGGTTGAAGAGGAAGAAAACTTTGTACGCCCCGTCAAATACCAAACGGTAGGCTTCGTGGATACCAAAGAAATAAGAACGTTCAGTGGAACAGCACAAACGGATATGGTCGTGCAATTGAGTTTCAGAAGTTCGGGCATCATCACACTGTTCAATATCAAGTTAGGTCAGCGGGTGAAAAAAGGACAGTTGCTGGGAAAGCTAGACAATGTCCAAGCACGACTAGCTTATGAACAGTCTGTGACTCAATTGAACAGTGCTGAATCTCAGATGAATACAGCGAAATTGAGCCTAAATCGAGTGCGCTCGTTGTTTGAAAAAGGTAGTGCTTCGCTCAGTGATTTTGAGGCAGCCAAGAATGCCTATCGAACAGCGCAAGAAGGTTTTCAATCTGCCAAACGCGGCGTAGATATTCAGCAGGAACAAATTCGGTTTGGCTATTTGTACGCACCCGAAAATGGCATTATTTCTAGCGTGATGGCTGAAAAAGATGAGAATGTAAGCCCTGGACAGCCTGTCGCGATTATGAATGCAGGTAAAAATATGGAAGTCGTGATTGGCATTCCAGAAGGAGTCATCAATAGCGTGCGAGAAGGCATGGCAGCTACGGCAACTTTCACTTCCTTATCGAATAAAGTCTTTGCTGCAAAAGTAACAGAGGTGTCTCCAGCCGTAGATGGTAGTACAGCTACTTATCCCGTAAGGTTGAAAATTGAGCAAACCAATGGAGAGATCAAAAGTGGCATGGCAGCCAATGTTAGTTTTGATTTCAGCGATGCCAAAGCAAATACAGAAGCATTAGTGATTCCACTCAATGCGGTGGGAGAGGATAGCGAGGGACGTTTTGTATTCCTAATCGAAGAGAAAGGAGATAGTGCCATTGTTAAAAAGCATCCGATCACTATCGGCGACATTCAGGAAGATGGATTTGAGGTGAAATCAGGACTTTCTGTCGGACAAAAAATAGCAACTGCGGGTCTGCAAACCCTACTTGATGGACAAACGGTTAGAGTGCAGTGAAGTACTTACTCCATTGTCTCTCTGTTCAAAAAAAAATCGCTTAAAACGTGTTAGAAACATTCCGTTTCAGCACGATTCTGAGCATTAATTTCAGTCTAATAATACGTTATAAATTTTACAAGAAAGCTTTTGATGCTTAACATTTACACCTTATGAATTTAGCAAAATTCTCTATCGAAAAGACCACAATCGTCTTAACGGTATTGTTAGTGGTTATTCTTTCGGGCATTTCTTCTTACTTTGATCTCGCACGCGATAGTATGCCTGCTTTCACTATTCGGATAGCAACGGTAGTGACAGTCTTTCCAGGTGCTAGCCCAGAGCGAGTCGAACAGCTAGTGACCGATAAGATAGAGAAAAAAGTACAGGAACTGCCAGAGCTAGATGAAGTCAACAGTACCTCTAGAACAGGGCTTTCTATCGTTAAAGTAACTCTGAAAGACGAAGTGCCTATCAAAGACATGCAAGCTGTATGGGATCGCTTGCGTAGGAAGTTCAATAAAATGGAGGACTTACCAGAAGGAGTCAAGCCATCATTGGACGAAGAGGGTATCGGAGAAGTATATGGTATTGTAGTTGGTTTGACAGGCGATGGCTACTCTTATGAAGAAATGAAAGAGTATGCAGATGACTTAAAAGACGACTTCATCAAATTGCCAGATGCGGCAAAAGTGGAGCTAATGGGCGAGCAAGAGGAACGCGTTTTTGTAGAATTTGACAATGCTAAACTCAAAGAATACGGCTTGTCTGCTGTTATGCTACAACAAATCATCGCTTCCACCAATATCATCAATCCAGGTGGGCAAGTCAATATCAAAGACGAACGAATCATCTTGGAACCTACTGGCAATTTCAATACGGTCGAAGACATTGGCAACACACTGATTCCGATCGCAGGTGGCGTACAATTAGTAAAATTAAGAGACATCACCAATATTTCTAAAGGCTATATCGATCCGCCCTCACAAATCGTCAAAGTAAATGGCAAAAAAGGCATTTCTTTACACATCAACCTCAAAGAAAATGAAAATATCGTTGCATTGGGAGAGGAAGTAGATAGAGTGATCGCAGATTGGAGACAGCAACTTCCTGTAGGGCTAGAACTAACCAAAGTTACTTCGCAAGACAGCTACATCCAATTCAAAATTGACAATTTTGTAGAGAATGTCTTTCAGTCGATTGGGATTGTACTGCTCGTAATGCTGATTTTCTTAGGAATTAGAACAGGGCTTGTGATTGCTAGCCTTATTCCTATGGTCATCATCACGACCGTTATGGTGATGGGACTTTTAAAGGTTGGGCTAAATCAAGTCACGCTTGCTGCTTTGATTATGGCACTCGGTATGCTAGTGGACAATGCCATTGTGGTTGCAGAAACCATTCTTGTTAAACTGGACAAAGGTATCAACAAAAAACAAGCGGCTGTTGAAGCTTTTTCTGAGCTATGGACGCCGCTACTGATTTCCACCTTGACTACGAGTGCTGCCTTCCTCGCTTTCTACCTTTCCCCAACAGTGATGGGTGATATTGTCGGACCTATTTTTGTCGTCATCACTATCGCTTTGCTGTCTTCTTGGTTGATTGCATTGTCTATCATTACCCTCTTTTGCTACCTGTTTTTGAAAGCCCCAGTAGAAGGCGAAAAGAAAGAAGGCATCGTAGATCGAATCATCAACACCCTCAAGGGCTCCTACAAGAATCTAATACTGAGTGCTTTGTCTCGTAGATATTTAGTAATTGGGCTCATCTTTGCTGCCTTTTTTGTATCGATGTTCTTTTTTGGTAACATCCCTTTTGTCTTCTTTCCCGATAGTGATCGCAATCTGATTACTATGGATGTTAATCTACCGCAAGGCACAAAAATAGAAGCGACCCAAGCAATCATTGAACGCGTCGAACAGTATCTCAATGATTCTTTGAAAGTCAATGAAGATCGTCCGAAAGGTATTGTAAGTTGGACCTCCTTTATTGGTGAAGGTCCTGAACCCTACGATTTGGGCTACAACAGAGACGAAGCCAATTCCAGCTATGGTCATATATTAATGAATACTTCCTCCTTCAATGAAAACAATGATATGATCGCAAAATTGGATCGTTTCACCTTTTTCAACTTTCCCAATGCCGACATCAAAGTCTATCCTTTGGCAGCAGGGGAAGCAGGCGAACCCATTGAAGTCAAAGTCTCGGGAGACAATCCCGACGAATTATCTAAAATCGGTGAGCAGGTTAAACTCAAATTGTCTAGTGTAGCAGGCACCAAAAATGTGAAGGACAATTGGGGACCAAAAAGTAAGAAATTTCTGGTGGACATTGACCAGTCCAGAGCACAAAAAGCAGGTGTGACGAGTCAAGATATTGCCGCCTCTCTTTTGACGGTACTTGATGGTTTCCAAACTGGTAGCTATCGAGAGGAAGATAAATCCATCCCTATCGTGATGCGCAGTGATGCCGACCAACAACAAACACTTTCCTCTATCGAAACCATGAACGTGTTTGCTCAAAACTCGGGGCGCAGTGTACCGCTTTTGCAAGTGGCTTCTATCATTCCCGCTTGGCAGTACGCTAAAATTCAGCGAAAAGATTTAGAACGCACTGTCAATGTAAGTTGTGAACTGCGAGAAGGTGCCAATGCCTCAGCCATTACGGGCGAAATGAATGCGTGGATAGAAGAGGAAGCTAAAAATTGGCCGCCAGGCTACACATATGCCTTTGGTGGCGATGCCGAAAGAACGGCCAGCAGCATGGGTTCGGTGATTGGTTACTTACCCATTTCGGGCTTCATTATCGTACTACTGCTTATTATCCAATTCAATAGCCTCAAAAAAATGACCATTGTACTACTCACTATTCCGTTGGCAGTGATAGGGGTGGTCATTGGTTTGTTGGTGTTCCGTGAGCCCTTCGGTTTTATGCCTTTCCTCGGTGTCATTTCCCTAGCAGGCATCATTATTAACAACGCCATCGTCCTCGTCGATCGCATCGAAATAGAACAGACCAATCGCAACGATCAAGATGCTGTTATTGCTGCTTGTTTACAGCGTTTCCGCCCTATCCTACTCGCTACTTTCACGACTGTTTTCGGTATGATTCCGCTCTACCTGAGCGGGGGCGAATTATGGGAAGGTATGGCGGTCTGCATTATGGTTGGGCTACTGTTTGGTACGATTATTACGCTTATTTTTATTCCTGCCTTTTACAGTATTTTGTTCCGTATCAGTTACAAAGGATATGAATTTGACGAGGCTTTACTAGATGCTTAGTTAGTGAAAAAACGACTCAAGATCAACACAAAAGACCCCAATTATCTCTATTTCTTGCTCAGTTTAGTCTTGATGCTGGTCTTGCCGCCACTTGCACCACTATCTCAGCAAGGGCTGCTTCTAATGAACATTACGTATGGCTTGATGCTAGGAATGGGCGTTATTTATGCAGGAACTAGCCGAAGAGATTTTATTCTTTTGGGCGCAATGGCAACTATCATCTATGTTCTATTTCTCTATGAACAGCAAGACGTTTACTTCAGTGTTATCAGTGCTATTCTCACCCTTTTCTATTTTACTTTGCTACTCGTAAAAATAATTCGCTACATTTTGTTCAATCCAATTGGTGTCAATGAAATCTATGCTTGTATCACAGGTTACTTGATATTAGGCGTCACGGGTGCACCCTTATTTTACATCACCGAGCAGGTTTTTGAAAATGCTTTGCAGCTTCCTGCTCAAGCTCAATTTTACGACTTCATCTATTTTAGTTTCATCACCCTCACCTCAGTGGGCTATGGCGACATCAGTCCTATTCATCCTTTTGCCAAAGCTATAAGTGTATTGATTAGTGTCATGGGGCAATTGTATCTCACTATTTTAATCGCAATCATCATTGGAAAATTTCTAGCAGGCGATAAGGAAGCGAGTGATTTTGAAGAGTAATTGAATTTTAAGTATTTAGTCGCCAATAGCATCAACAAATCTATTTTATAAATGTAATCTCTATAAGAAATCTCAAATCCTAATCATTCTTATATATCTTTGTAATAATACTTATCTGTTTTCGACTTCAATCATTGAAAAGTGCCTTATCAACAATCGACATATCATTCAAAATTGTATTGTGCTTTCTACGAAATAGATAGCAGCGATTATCGGACGCAAGTACGTTTTTTTGAGGAGCGCACAGAAAGGATTGAACAACTGGAAGAAGAAGAATACTTCGAACTTATGTTCAGTTACATGCACGCACTTTTTGAAGTAGGTATGTATGCAAAATATCTCCAGAAGGTGAGTCGAGTACTAGAAATTACGATAGAAAACAACATTGGTATATTTCATGGCAAAGATTTATTTTGTGAGTTATTATTTCAAAAGTCGGCTTCTCATTATCAGATGATGGAATATGCGCAAGCAGAACATACCGCTCGAGAATTGATCAAAATTAATCCTGACTACACAGACATTTCAACCTTGCTCAAGAAAATCTTACGCAAATCCTATCCTCAATTCAACAAAATCATTCAAGCTACTTCCGTTTTATTATTCATCATTTCTGCAATTGTTATTGCTATTGAAATCTTTTATTTGCGCCCTTTCTATCCTGAATTGGTGAGTGTAGTGGAGATGACTAGGATTGTACTACTCACTTCTGGCATCTTGGTCTATTTGCTCGGCGAATTGTTTTTAGTCTATCGTTCGGAGCGAATGGTGAAGCAGTTCGTGCAAGAAGTGAAGCAGAAAAAAGGTTATCACAAATCAAGTATCTGAGGAATACTTTCATCAAAGATGTTAAATACCTTTATCTGGCTGTTTGAGCTGTTTAAGAACACTTTAACCTAGGCGTGAGGCGCGATTACCAAAATCGCTAGACACGAATTCGCACTTTTTTACACCGAATGCAGTATATTTAGATTGCAGCAATGACAATGGTTTCAGCATGGAAGATATAGATAAATAATTCGAACTAGTACAAATGCGCTTCTAATACATCCAACATCCGCGTACTATCCACTGCCGTACAAACATTTACTTTCGGGCGATTTCGCCAAGGAAGAAGTGCTTGCTGATTGTCGTCCTCTACATTCTGTAAGGCAGGCCAAGTCTTACCTTTACTAATTCCATCGTTAATTTCTACTCTAATAGGATAAGGTACGCTTGTAAACAAATCGGGATGCAGTAAATAAGCAATCACAGAAGAATCGTGTATGTAAGAACCTGATATATTATTGGCGCGTTTGTAAAAATCTTGGTAAAAAATATAAGCAGACATGACGTGTTGGTGCAATGCACGCTTAGATTTTTTAGTAATATTTTTCAGACGATTTTCGTGCAGCATAATGGTGTGCGTAACATCTAGTGGAATCATCGTCACCTGCCACCTTGCACCAAAAACAATATCTGCCGCACGAGGATCTCCAAGTATGTTCGCTTCCCCTGCGGGTGTCGCATTGCCAGGACCAAAAGGATTACCACCCATCAGCACTACTGCTTTCACCAAATCTTGTACTTCTGGTGCTTTTTGGAGTGCTAAAGCCAAATTAGTTAACGGACCAAGTGCAGCTATTGTGACTTCATTGGGATAACGCTTGATCTGTTCGATGATAAAATCAACTGCTGCTTGTTCTATGGCTTGCAATTGGCTTTTGGGCTGCCAAGTATTGCCCTGCCCGTCGTCGCCATGCACAAAAGGAACGCCCCCTGAAAAACGACCTTCTAACGGATGAGCCGTTCCCCTTGCAATTGGTACATCCGCACGCTTTGCCAAATCCAATAAGCGCAGTGCATTGATAGTCGCTAAATCAACATCAACGTTCCCAAACACGGTGCTCAAGCCAATGACCTCCAACTCCTTTGCGTTCAAAGCAAATTCAATGGCTAAGGCATCATCCACACCAGGGTCTGTGTCTATGATAATTTTTGATTGCATAAAAGAAAAGGACAGCTAGATTTGAAAATTCCTGATTATAACGTTTTGCGGTGAAAGAAAAAAGTCTTCAAAAATCAGCAAACTCAATGGTTTTCCGCGCCTTCGGCGCGAAAATTCTTTTGGAGGGAGATAGAAATCGGCGGTAAAACCGTTGATTTCTATCTCCCTCCTGAGATTCCCTTCGCTGCACCAGCAGCGAAATATAGTAAATTTCAACACTTATGAGACAC